>NZ_JAEQCT010000055.1:83686-147893 GCF_020738205.1 Microcoleus sp. PH2017_24_DOB_U_A | reverse complement strand
GATAGATATGCGATCGCACAATCCAATATCTCGTAGGGGCAGGTTCACCAACAATAATCGCCTAAAACAGACAATCTCAAAAACCTGCCCTCCCCAGCCGAGATTTATATTCACATTTATCTCGTAGGGGCAGGTTCACCAACAATAATTGGCTAAAACAGACAATCTCATAAACCTGCCCTCCCCAGCCAAGATTCACATTTTACCAATAAATTCGCGGTACATTTATTTGGTTGGTGGGGTGGGGGCGGGTTTAGGAAATTGTTGATTTTTGTCATGAATGGTTGGCGAACCCGCCCCTACAAGAATCGTGGTTGATTTACTGGATACGATACTTAATCACCCATATTTAAATTCATTCATACCCACCTATTTATGAGTCAAAACCATCCCCCTATTCCTCGCTTAGATTTAGCTCCTAAACTGAAACGTCCTCTTTCTTTGTGGAATCCTTTAGACTACCTGCGATTATTATATTGGGTGTTTTACTTCCCTCAAGCTTTGCGGTGGTATGAGTCTACCTTTGGTGGTGAATCTAGCTTAAAAGATGCCAAAAGCTGGCGAGAAAAGTGGGAATGGTTGCGTCAAAATGCTGTCCAGCGTCAGTTAATTCTACAAGCCTTGGTGTTAATCATTGTTATCCTTATAGGCTTGAGTAGACTTTTGGGGGAAATAGGCATTTCTATCGATTGGGACGTGGCGTCCGCCGTGGGGTTGGGTGTGATGTTCGGGGTGGTGTTAGTGGGATCAGTCCTGTTGTTAGGTGTGGCGTCAGGGGTGGCATCAGCCGTGGTGTTAGTCGTGGGGCCAGTCCTGGCATCAGTCCCGACATCAGGCGTCGCGTCAGTGGTGGTGATGGGCGTGACGTTAGGTGTGGGGTTAGTCCTGGAAGTTCTGATCAGGTCAGGTTTTGGGTTTGGCGTGATGTGGGGCGTGGGGTGGGGCGTGATGTTCGGCGTGGGGCTGGGCGTGATGTGGGGCGTGGCGTCAGCCGTGGTATGGGGCATGGGGTGGGACGTGGCGTCAGCAGTGGAGTGGGGCGTACCGTCAGCCGTGGCATTGGGCGTGGGATTCGGCGTGGCGTCAGCCGTGGCGATCGCACGTCCTGAAAATTGGCTTTTCGCTGTACCGTTCACTCTACTCCAGCGTCAACACCAAAATAGACAATTTCCTCACATTACCCCACTTCCCCTTCCCTACCTGTCTTCTCAAATAGCTAATTGGCTGAGGCTGGATTGGCAAACAGGATTGCATAACACTAACGAACTACTAAAATTTACCCTTCAGTTTATCCCAGTTGTTAAAGCTATAAATCGCGTGCTAGCAGAGACCCCAAAAGAACAACTGATCTATCGAGTCGCTCAATTATCAGAAGATCCTTATGATTGGAATTTAGTGCGTTTTGCCTCAGTTTCTCTCAGTGAAGTAATGAAGTCAAAAGTAGTAGCAGGTTTTTTCATCATCGCACCTTGGAAACAGCAAATTCAAGCTCGATTTCAAACAGAAATACGTTTAAATACTCCTGCCCGTGCCTCTGCTGCTGGTTTCTGGTATCTCCATCAACAAGAACCAGACAAAGCTACAGAAGCTTTTACTGTAGTGCGAGATTTGCTTTATGGAGAGGAGATGCTTACCTTAGCGCAAATTCTCACCGCTTTTGACCAAACAGCAGAACTAGCCGAAATTGCTTCCCTGCAACTGCCACCTTCCCCAAATCCACCTCGGCTGCGCGAGACTACTTGGCAAGCAATTGCTTCTCTACGACGGGTAATTGCCGATGTTCAAGTCGTCCAGAATAGCGTATCTCGTTCTGCCCGTTCCCTTGCCCTCAACCGAGCCTTAGGTCAGCTTGGAACTCTCTTAAATCAGTCAAATATCATACCAAAAACTGAAAGAATTTTAATCCTTAAAATAGTCATAAAATGGGTAGATATATTACTGCAAGTCACAGGTAAAATCGGAGATATTTCAATTACTCAACCGGTCACTAATCCCTATGTAATTGGCGATCCAGTCCAAGGCAATCTATTTGTCGGCCGCGAAGATATCATCAGAGAGCTAGAGGAATTGTGGGTAAAGGGAAATAACCTGCAATCTGTGGCTCTCTACGGTCATCGGCGGATGGGGAAAACTTCGATTTTGTTAAATGCTACCAACTGCTTAGGAGCAAAGGTACAGGTGGCTTATGTCAATTTGCTGCGGGTGGGAGATTGCTCTGAGGGAGTCGGCGAACTACTAATATTCATCACCGATGCCATTGCCAAAACGGTCAAGATTGCACCTCCAGCCGATCGCGATTTACTCGATTTACCCTATCTCACTTTTGGACGCTACATCGAACAAGTAGTAGCAAATATCGAAGGTGGATTGATCATTGCTTTAGACGAGTTTGAAAAAATTGAAGAATTGATTAAGGCTGGGAAAATCAATCCAGATTTTATCGGCTTTTTGCGAGGAATACTGCAAATGAGTTCTAAAGTTGCCTTAGCTTTTGCCGGCTTACACACCTTGCATGAAATGACCTCAGATTATTTCAATCCTCTTTTTGCTAGCATTATCCCCATCCGAGTTGGTTTCCTGAGTCTAGGTGCAACTCGCCAAGTTTTAGCCAATCCCGATGATGACTTTATCCTAGACTATAAACCCGAAGCACTCGATCGCATTTATGAACTAACTCACGGCCAACCCTACCTCACGCAACTGGTAGGATTCCTGTTAGTACGCCACTACAACGATCGAGTATTTGAAATGGGACGCCCCCGCGATCCAATGTTTACCGTAGAAGATGTAGAAACAGTCATCAATGACCCGGAATTTTTCACCAGAGGTCGCTACTATTTTACAGGAGTTTGGGGTCAAGCAGCGGAAGGCGCACCGGGACAACAAGAGATTTTAACAGCATTAGCACCTCACTTACAAGGCATGAATTTCGACAGGCTGAGTACAGAAATAGGGATGGATGAAACAAGTTTACAGGAAGCATTAAAAACTCTGGAACGCCACGATGTTGTTAAAGAAATTAATGGTTGCTACTGTATTGCTGTGGAACTATTTCGCCGCTGGGTTCAGATGTCATTGGGAGGAAGCCACTAAAATCGGGAATGGCGATTCCCTACAGGATAGCTACGCACGCGCGTATCTTGCTGTTTTTCACACAAGGGCGATCGGACTTTGTGAAAACCCAAGCCTCAACGAATTCAAGGAATTGGCAAGTGAATAATTTGGTCTTGATATTCCCCATCAAAAGAACCTCCCGCAATCACAATCAACTCGTCCAGTGTCTCCCCAATACCCATATCGGGGTTGAAGATAAAAATACCGGGTATGTGGCGATTTTGGGCAATGTGATCCGCTAAGTGTACCGGCATTGACTTGCGGTTATTAGTCAGCAGCACAAAGTTATGTACTTCACACCAAATTAGGATTTCTGGATCTAACGTACCTTTGGGAGGAGTATCCGGTTCTCCCACAGCCCGAATTATCAAATCTGATTCCCGCCGGCGCAGTTGGTTAATATAAACTGGATTAACATTTTCATCCATGAGATATTTGAGCATTTTTCGCCTTTTTGCCTTCTCTTTCTGCCTTTAACTGCATCAGTTTCCGCACCGCAGGCGACGGGTTTCGCTGCTGTTCCTCTCGCATTCTGCGTCCCCATTCCAACCAGTCAGCGATGTAATTGCTCACAGATTCTTTGTTGTGAAGATAATACAGAATGGTCGCATAAACTTGTTCTAGACTCAGCGAAGTGTAAATATTGGCAATTTCCTCTGGGGTGCGAGCACGATAAATGTACTCGTACAGGATAGTTTCAATTCCAATCCGCGAATCTTTCAGGCGAATGTCATCAGGTGCTAGAAAGTTGAAGTATTCTTCTAGTTGCACAGTTTAATCCTTCCTTTTTAGCCGATCGTACTGCTAACTATAATTTTACTATAATTCCACTTTTAATTCTAGCGAGGTATGGCTGCGATCGCCCTTTCTGTCTTAGCCTAAACCAAATCAGATATGCGATCGCACGCACTTTTTGCACAATACTGACCCAACTGGTACAGGTGGCAAAAACTCAGCAACTCTATTTCTAGCATTTCCTAGGGGCAATCCCTCGCGATCGCCCCCGATGTTTCATCTCCAGCCCATGACTATAGTCGGAAAACCCTTTATTCTTGTCGGTGGCTGAATTTATTCCCCGCAAGCGCCCTGGCAATATTCTCAAGGCATTTGCCCAACTAGCTCGACCTCAAGTACACTTAGCTTTGGTCGGAGATGGCATAATTTTGGAGGAAATGCGAGAACTAGCATCAGAATTAGGAATTCAAAAGCAAGTACATTTTTTGGGCTTGCGACGAGATATCCCCATTTTGATTCGTGCCTCAGTAGCTACTCTGATTGCTTCCTCTCAAGAAGGGCTTCCTAATTGCGTCATGGAATCTTTCTGCATCGAAGTCCCCGTCATCGGTATAGAAATTCGAGGCACTCGTGATTTATTAGAAAATGGCAATGGTTTGCTGGTAAAGTTGGGAGATATCAACGGAATAGCACAGCAATGGCATAGATTTTAGACCATCCAGAGGAAGCTCAACATATGAGCAAGCGCGGACGAGAAAATATGGTTAATTATGACCTGCCACATATCCTCAAAGCAATACGAGGCTTTATATGCTGAAGTCAACAATCAACAATCAACAATCAACCCATGAGTAATATTGTTACAGGCGCGGCAGGTTTTATCGGCTCTAACTTAGTCGAAACTCTTTTAAACCAAGGTGAACAAGTAATCGGAGTTGATGAAGTCAACGATTACTACAATCCCGAATTAAAGAGAAAAAATCTCGCTCATTTTGAAAAACATCCAAATTTTAAACTAATTGAGGGTAATATCCTATCTTTGGATTGGAAACCGCTATTAGCAAATGCAGAAGTCATTTACCACCAAGCAGCCCAAGCAGGAGTCCGTGCTAGTTGGGGATACGGTTTCCGCAGCTATACGGAACGCAATATCAATGCAACTCAGGTACTCCTAGAAGCCGCCAAAGATGCACCGCAACTGAAAAAGTTTGTATTGGCTTCGTCTTCGTCGGTGTACGGCAATGCTGAAACTTTTCCTACTTCCGAAACTGCCTGCCCTCAACCAGTTTCTCCCTACGGGATTACCAAATTAGCTGCTGAACGTTTGGCTTCGCTTTATCATCACAATTTTGGCGTTCCCGCAACCATCCTACGCTATTTCACCGTTTACGGGCCTCGCCAGCGTCCCGATATGGCATTTCACATATTTTTTAAGTCAATTTTGCGCGGCGAAGCGATTTCAATTTACGGAGACGGACAGCAAACCCGAGATTTTACTTTTATCAGCGATTGCGTTGCCGCTAATTTAGCTGCCGCTAAAGTGCCGGAATCTGTCGGGGAAATATTTAATATTGGAGGGGGAAGTCGAGTTGCTTTGGCGGAAGTTATTCAGACGATGGAAAGCATTGTCGATCGCCCGATTCGCATCAATTACCTAGAATCGAGCAAAGGAGATGCACGAGATACTAGCGCTGACGCATCGAAAGCTCAGAAAATCTTGGGATATCAGCCACAGGTGTCTTTGAGAGAAGGATTGAGGCAAGAATGGGAATGGGTACAGTCTTTGTACGGTTAGAGTGTGCTTAACTTACTCATATAGAAATCCTAAATAATTAAGATAAATTTGTAGGGTAGTACCTTTCTTTGCCTACCCTATCTATCGGGCAACCGAACGTGGTTCGAGCCCTACAACAATTGTGCAAATGATTTAGGATTGCTATATCAAATCCAATGAGGGATGAAGCTACTGGATATGATCGCACCGAGAAACCCGGTTTCTCGGTGTGATGTTTTTTTCGTGGAGTTATACCAACTTTCATAATTGTTGCAAAATTATTAGGTTTGTAGTCAGGACTTTAGTCATTATTAAGTTTATAGTAAGGACTTTATCTTTCGTTTGCTAACTAATGTTTGTTAACTAAAAATGGCACCAAAAATTAAGATTTATAATTATATAGTCACTGTGGAGATAATGTCAACAGTATTTTTTCGGAATTATAGAAGTGTAAGTAAAATTAACTAGGTTAGCTCCAGTCTAGCTCGCAATCTGTTGCATATATTCTGACAATGCTAAGTTAATTAAAGATTTGATCCAGGTTGCGGATAAGTCTTTACATTGTTGATCGATATTTTGTTATTGTATTAACAAGTTTGATTCGATCGACTGAATTGTTGTACCACAGTCTTACCCTCTAAACAGAACGGCAGTTTCCCCCATGAGAATTTTAGTCACAGGCGGTGCGGGTTTTATCGGTTCCCATCTGATCGATCGCTTAATGGCCCAAGGACACGAGGTAGTCTGCCTGGATAACTTTTACACCGGGACTAAGCGCAATATCCTCAAATGGATGGACAACCCCTATTTTGAGCTGATCCGCCACGACATCACGGAACCGATTCGGTTAGAGGTAGATCAGATTTACCATCTGGCCTGTCCAGCTTCCCCAATACACTATCAGTACAATCCTGTCAAGACAATTAAAACAAACGTCATCGGCACGATGAATATGTTGGGATTGGCGAAACGGGTGAAGGCCAGATTTTTTCTGGCTTCCACATCAGAAGTTTACGGCGATCCAGATGTCCATCCCCAAACAGAAGACTATCGCGGTAACGTTAATTGTATAGGTATTCGCAGTTGTTACGACGAGAATACTGAAATTTTGACAGAAAACGGTTGGGTTCCTTTTCCTAACTTACAGCCGGGAGTTCGCGTAGCAACTCTCAATCCAGACAATCAGATTGAATATCACGTTCCTGACGAGCATATCGTGCAGCCTTATGTGGGTAACTTGCTCCGATTTGCCAATTCTAAATTTGATTTTTGTGTGACTCCCAATCACTGGATGTATGTCAAAAACCGCACTGGTAAATTGAACTTTCTCCAAGCCGATACAGATGTATATTGGCACCATCAAAGAGCCATCACGGGAGCAGAATTTTTAGCGGCAGAACAAGAATGGTTTGAATTAGGAGAACCGCCGCGCAATGCTAAAGTAAATGTCGAACGGGTGCGGATGGATGATTGGCTGGAATTTCTGGGTTATTACATTTCCGAAGGTTGCGTTCACGTCCGCAGGCGAGCGCGAGTCGTTAACGGTTGCGATTATGATATTGCTGATTACAACATATTAATCGCTCAAGTAAATCCAGAAGGACGGACAGCAATAGCAGAGTGTCTCCAGCGGACTCCTTTCAAGTTTTTTGACTCCGACGACCATCAATTTCGGATTTGCAGCAAACAATTAGCAGAAATTTTGCTGCCTCTGGGCAAGTCTGGTGACAAATACATACCGCGAGAATACCTAAATCTGTCTCAGCGACAGTCATTAATTTTGTTCAAAGCTTTGATATTGGGAGATGGCTCTCAAAAAGGAAATGCCTACGCTTATTACACTAAATCAAAGCAATTGGCTGATGACGTACAAGAGTTAGCAATGCGCTGCGGCTATGCAGCAACGGTAGTCAATCATGCAATCGGTCGCGATCTTTATCGCGTTAATATTCGCCCTCCAAAAGATGCAAATCTCGTAACTCCCGAACCAGTTCGTTATGCGGGAAATGTTTATTGTGTCAATGTTAAAAATCACGTAATCTGCGTCCGCCGCAACGGCAAGGCAGCGTTTTGTGGCAACTGTTATGATGAAGGGAAGCGAGTAGCTGAAACCCTATCTTTTGACTACCACCGCCAAAATGGGGTAGACATTCGAGTTGTCCGAATTTTCAATACCTACGGCCCCCGGATGTTGGAAAATGACGGCAGAGTAGTCAGCAATTTTATTGTGCAAGCTTTGCGGAATGAGCCGCTGACTGTGTACGGTGACGGTTCCCAAACCCGGAGTTTTTGCTACGTTTCCGATTTGGTGGAAGGATTTATTCGGTTGATGAATAGCGACAAAATCGGGCCGATGAATTTGGGGAATCCCGGCGAATACACTATCTTGGAGTTAGCACAGAAAATTCAAAATATGATTAATCCAGGGGCGGAAATCATCTTCAAACCGCTGCCACAAGACGATCCAAAACAGCGACAACCGGATATTACTCTTGCTAAAAATTGGTTGGGGTGGGAACCAACTGTGCCGCTGGATAAAGGTTTAGAGTTAACTGTGAAAGATTTTCGCGATCGCATCGAGGGAAACCAAAAGTAGAGAGAGGGAGAGATAGAGGGGGAGAGGAGGAGAGGGGGAGTATTTTTACTTCTTAATTCTTCATTCTTCCCTATTCCCTATTCCCTATTCCCTTTTGCTTCCTCAATCTGCCTGCCATCTGACTAATAAGAACTGTCAACTGTCAACTGTCAACTGTCAACTGTCAACTGTCAACTGTTTACTAACTTTGAGGACATTTCTATGCGTGTTTGCGTCATCGGTACAGGATACGTTGGCTTAGTCACCGGCACTTGCTTGGCCCACATCGGACATCATGTCATTTGTGTAGACAACAACGAAGAAAAAGTTAAATTAATGAAATCGGGACAGTCACCTATTTTTGAACCCGGACTGTCTGAATTAATGTCCTCTGCTTCTCAATCGGGAAATTTAGAATTTACTTCAGATTTAGCAGCAGGAGTGGCTCATGGGGAGATTTTATTCATTGCGGTGGGGACGCCTCCTTTGCCCACTGGGGAAAGCGATACTCGCTACGTGGAAGCGGTGGCGCGCGGCATTGGCGCTCACCTCGACGGCGATTACAAAGTGATCGTAAACAAATCAACTGTACCCATCGGTTCGGGAGATTGGGTGCGGAGGATTGTATTAGATGGTTTGGCTGAACGTCAAAAAGCTCAAAGCGGTGAGGGCGCTACGGGTGAGGAAGTAGCAGCAAAAATTGGTGCTGATTTTGATGTGGTTAGCAATCCAGAGTTTTTGCGCGAGGGTTGTGCTGTTTTCGATACGTTTAATCCCGATCGCATTGTTCTGGGCAGCAACTCTCAGCGGGCGATGGATCTGATGCTACAATTATACACACCAATTGTCGATCGCAAGTTTGCAGAAAATCCGTCTTTGCCTGTGGTACCTGTGGTGATGACTGACATCAGTTCCGCAGAAATGATTAAGTACGCAGCTAATGCTTTTTTGGCTACCAAGATTAGCTTTATTAATGAAGTTGCTAATATTTGCGATCGAGTCGGTGCAGATGTTACCCAAGTAGCGAAAGGTATCGGTTTAGATTCGCGAATTGGTAGTAAGTTTTTGCAGGCTGGCATTGGTTGGGGCGGTTCTTGTTTCCCCAAAGATGTCTCGGCTTTAGTTCACACTGCTGACGATTACGGATATGAAGCGCATTTGCTGAAAGCGGCGGTGGAAGTGAACGAACGCCAGCGCTCGATTGCGATTGAAAAGTTGCAGCAAGTTTTGAAGATTCTTAAAGGCAAAACAATCGGACTTTTGGGTTTGACTTTCAAGCCGGATACTGATGATTTGCGGGATGCTCCTTCCCTGAATTTAATCGAGAATTTAAACAGATTGGGAGCGAAAGTTAAAGCTTACGATCCGATTGTTTCTCAAACTGGGATGCGTCACGGTTTGTCGGGAGTTTTGGTGGAAACCGATGCGGAAAGATTGGCTGACGGTTGCGATGCTTTGGTGTTGGTGACTGACTGGGAACAGTTTCGTAATTTAGATTACGATAAAATGGGCAAATTGATGGCTCATGCGGTGATGATTGACGGCCGCAATTTCTTAGATAAGAAGGTTTTAGAAGCGGCTGGTTTCCAATATGTCGGGATTGGAAGATAAGAAAGAGTTTGGAGGATAACCTCTATCCTGTAAGGTGCGCATTGCGCACCTAGAGCGTCGGTACAGTAGAATATTTTGACAAAAAGAACAAAATATGTATTATGTAGGGGCTCTCGCATGAGGGCGACAGTAGATCGCGATCGCCAACCATTTTTTTGTCCTCATGCGAGAGCCCTGCCAAGGTCTACATCAACATACATACGTACGTATCGGCTCAATAAGTAGGGGTAGCAGTTAATCTAGTTGCCAAGACAAGCCCAAGGGATAAAGAGAAGATTTTTCGCGAATAATAGTGGACAGAGAGGGAATAATTCCAAGTTGAGAAATTCGGTCGCGCACATAACCCTTAAAAACTGATTCCCAACTGACTCCTTAGTAGCAACAAGAGACATAAAAGTATCCCATGCCCTCGTACCCTCAATCGTCTGAGTTGCATAGCTAATATTACGTCGCTGCACAGCAAGTTCGGGCAGCTAACTCAGCGGGATTATTGTGTAAAGGTAATTCAGGGTGCTCTAAAACCCTCAGCAACTCCGATACTTTTGTCGCAGTTAATTGTTTGCGTTCATCCAACAATTCATAGCCGCTTGGAGTTTCAAAAAGCCGCCGAAATTTCGACCTTAAAAGCAGTGCAGCTTCAGGACTGGGAACATCTTTATAAGCTAATAATTCCCGATAATAATCCCAAAAATCTTCGATAAATTTCCCTAAAATTACTTGATGGCAATGGAATACCGGGCTTAACTTCTTGTAATGCCTTCCCTCATGCACCCAACATAATGCTCTATCAGCAGTGATTAACTTGAATTGCGGAGCATCATCACAACAAAGAGTTTGTACGACTGGACAATCAGTTTGCTGATGATAGAAAACAATAGCTGCTGCTTCCCTAATCCTGGTAACTTGTTGAGCACCCAGTTTGGGTACATACTTATTAAGTAGGTGATTAAACTCTGACTCACCCAACACCGTTTCTTGGGGTAATAGCTTGAGAGCATTCTGCCATTTAGCCGGGATTTTGAAGTCCTCAATTAGTGAGAATATCAGTGGATTGAGCATGAATTTTAGTTCTCGTCCTGGCTGTAATCCTCTCAGGACAGTCAGTCTGTCTTTATTCGCTGTTGTGAAGTATACTGTATATAAAGGGTTGCAGATGATATTGGTGGTATGGTTTACTCCAGCTACACGTGCGCCTGTTTGGTCGAAGTGTTGCCAGGGGCTACTCGCTAGTCCTGAATCATAAACTTCTTTTTTCTCGGTTTCAAAACCGGAGTGGTTTTTGATTAGCAGGTTGGATAAATAACCTGCTGAGATGGAAATACCTAGATCGGCTAAAAACTCCAGTAGTTTACCGCATCGTCATATTACCCCCTAGCGTACAAACTGATGATTAAGGCTTTGATTCCTGGTCCAAATTCTCCTTCGTAGCCCATTGGTAATTCTGCTACATAAGTTTTTCGGAGTGAGGGTGAGTAATATTTCTGTTTACGGAACAATATGTTGTCGGTTGCCAAGCTGATATCTTGGATGATTACTTGTTCGTATCCTTTAAATTCTGCGTCTGCTGGCAGTTGGTCTGTGGGGTATTCTAGTATTTCTTCTCGATCTATTTTAATTGTGGCGTTTTTACTGCCTTTTTTGTGCTTTTTTGGTTGGCGTTTTTCGTTCTTTTTCGCTATGAGTGCTGACTTTTGAATCCTTTGGAGTTGGCTTTGATGTCTGGTTTTCCTTGTTCTCCCTTCAATCGGTTGTTTTCATCTTTCAACCGTTGATTCTCTGACTCCAAGTCTTTGACTTTTAATTGTAATTGTTCTATGAGGTTCAGTAAGAGTTCTACTGTCTGACGCATTGATTGGTCTGCAATACCTGAGGGGTCGATGGTTTGCAGTATATTGGAGGATGACTTGTCTTGTGAAATAGTCTTTGGCGTCATGTGTCCTATTTTATAACACTTTGTGCACTCTGCTTACTTTTTTTCCTCTGCTACCCCGAATTATTGAGCGGATACTGTAATATTTTTATTGTCTCAAAATTAGCAGAAACCTAAAAACCACCATTAATCAATTACTGTTTTCTTACAAAAGTCATTATAAAGCGTCTCTGTAGCTTCTAAGCATGGTGAATTTATGTCAAAATATACTCACCACTGGCGAACAGTCTTCAATAAGATGCGTTCCCCCTGGATATCCAATAGCCTGTCTTGAAGGCTCGATTATAAGTGCTTCTAGAACCGCCGCTTCAGCAGTTTTAGCAGCCCAAAATCTTATCAAACCAAAAACAGTCAAAAGATTGGGGATTGTTGGATGCGGACTAATTGCTCGTTATGTCTTGAAATTTTTGCTAAATACTGGTTGGACAATATCTGCACTAGATTTGTTTGACTTAGCTGATGAGTACAGTATGGCGATGAAAGAGTATGCTCAAGAGAGAGGAATCAAGGAAGTTCAAATCTCATCGACCAAAGAAAACCTGATTTCATCTTGTGATTTGATTAGTTTTACTACAACGGCTGATGCACCATATATTGACGATATTAGTGTCTTTTCCCACAATCCAATTATTTTGCATTTATCTTTGCGAGATTTATCATCAAAAATTATTCTTGAGTCAAACAACATTGTCGATGATGTAGATCACTGTTTAAAATCTGCAACATCTTTGCATCTTACCGAGCAAGAAGTTGGAAACCGAGATTTTGTTACAGGAACTATCGATCAACTTATTCAAGGAAAACTCACTTTAGACATACACAAGCCAACCGTATATTCGCCATTTGGTATGGGAATCCTTGATCTTGCTGTTGCTTATTATGTATATCAAAGGGCAGTCTTGGAAAAAATAACTGTTTCCATTCCAGATTTTTTTTACGAACCCACACGAATATAGATAACATATCGATTGCTATGATCGATCGACTGCTGAGAGTTGATTGACTGTTGTGGGTCGATCGCACAGGAGCGATCGGAACCTCCATAACCCATTAAATTAGAGCTGTGTGACTTTTTTGAGTTCAATATTTTCCACTCCGTTTAAGTCATTTATTAGCTAGAACTATCAAGATAGGACTAAAGTCCTCACTACAAACTTTTTGGGGGGAGTTTTTAACAATTTCCCCCCTTCCCCTTCAGCTCTAAAAATCCCTCAATTGAGCAGTTGTCACGGCAACTTCCTTAACCTGGGAACCGCGGCGCACCTTCAGTTTCAAAATTTGACCAATTTGGCTATTTTCCACCAAATTTTGCAACTGTTCGGGTTGAGTCACTTTCTCGCCCTCAATTTGAACGATCGCATCTCCTTTCCGAATCCCGGCTTTCTCAGCAGGCGTATTGGGTACAACTCGCATCACCAATACCCCTGTAACTTCGGGCACAATCAAAGGAGCATTGGGGTCAGAATTATTCTCTCTGGCCATTTCCGGAGTCAAAGCAATCATCTGAATCCCCAAAAACGGATGGCTGACTTGTTCTCCCTTGGCTAACTGGGCGTAGATGGCTTTCGCTTTGTCGATCGGAATCGCAAACCCAATACCCATTGCATCCGCCCGAATCGCCGTGTTGATGCCAATCACTTCTCCTCTGCTGTTCAACAGCGGCCCGCCGGAATTGCCGGGATTGATGGCGGCGTCTGTTTGAATGAAATCGAGGCGCTTGTCGGGAATGCCGACGGCTGCGCTCGATCGCTTCAAAGTGCTAATAATGCCTAAAGTGACGGTATTGTCAAATCCGAGGGGGTTGCCCACGGCGATCGCCCAATCACCGACTTTCACCGCATCGGAATCTCCCAGTGCTGCCACGGGCAAGTTAACACCTTTGGTATTAATTTTGACAACAGCCAAATCTGTTACTTCGTCAGTACCTTGGACTTCTCCTGGAAATGTCCGGCCGTCATTTAAGGTGACAGTTACTCGATCGGCTTTGTCAACCACGTGAGCATTGGTTAACACAATCCCGTTTTTGTCAATGATGAAGCCAGAACCTTGACCCCGCAAGTGTTCTTGTCTGGGCGTCATGCTCCGCAAATCTTCTCCCAAAAATCTGCGGAAGAAGGGGTCTTCCATTAAGGGGTCGAGGTTGCGGCTGACAGTGCGCTCGGTATCAATCCGGACAACAGCAGGCCCGACTCGATCGACTGCCGCCGTCACAAAACTGCTGGTATCTGCCGCCACAGCCACCGGGAGTTCCGGGCTCCGCAGCGCTAGCATTTGCGGATTTGGGAGAGTTGCTGGGGAACTCCAATGTACTTGCTGCACGGCTTTTTTGGGCTGTTCCTGCCAGTTGGGCGGATTTTTGCCGTCTGCGGCAGAAGCGGGTGCAGCATTGATGAAGAGAGCGCTCAGGGCGATCGTCATTCCTAAGATGAGTCCGAACCAGCGATCGGTGCGGGGTGCGGAGCCAAAAAACTTAAATAGTCGCATAGCGTCAATCTTTGTTAGTCTGGGTTATTCTGGTAAAGGCGTGCGATCGAGCGGACTCAATAATCTGCCGCTATGAAGATCCTAAATATATTTAGAGAGCTACAATACACGAGTCTGGAGCCAGCACAAACTCAACATATTCTCAATTCTAACTTGAAAATTTTCCCTAGTAATACCAGCTTCAAAAAAAGAATTCAACTGTAGTCCAGCGCTCTAAACCATTACGGAATAACTCATTCCCCAATCTCAAATCTCAAATCTCAAATCTCAAATGGCACAACCCTGATGATTATATCTGACACTTCTACTGACAAATCCGTACCCTCAAATTCCCACCACCACCATCACGACAATCAATCAGTCCACCCTCACCATCACGATGAAGAATCGATGCGACGGCTGGTTAATCGCTTATCTCGGATTGAGGGACACGTCCGGGGCATCAAAACCATGGTACAAGAAAACCGTCCCTGTCCCGAAGTTCTCGTGCAAGTTGCAGCAGTTCGAGGCGCGCTCGATCGCGTAGCAAGAATCATTCTTGACGAACATTTAACTCAGTGCATTGCCAGAGCCGCGAAAGAAGGCAATATCGATACCGAAATAGAAGAGTTGAAAGCTGCTTTGGATCGGTTTTTGCCTTAGTCGCTGCCATTTTTTTACATATACCAGCCCCGCCAGATGGTTAGGAAGTTCTGGCGTGCGCTTTCTTCATCCGATTAATTGCAAATAAAAGTCTCTCGCGACGATCGCTAAAGGCTGCCTTCTTCCTTCTTTTTCTCCTGAGGTAAGCCGTTATTGATGACTGATGACTGATGGTTGGGAAGTTCTGGCGCGCGATCGCTTTACTCATGCGATCAACTGCAAAGAAAAGTCTCTCGCGACGATAACTAAAGGCTGGCTTCTTCCTTCTTTTTATCCTGAAGCAAGCCGTTATTGATGACTGATGACTGATGACTGATGACTAATGACTTCTTCATTCTTCTATAACAAAACCTGCAAATTAGACACAACTTGCAAGTTATGAATTCGGGCGCATTGCTTAAGCATCTTTCACCAACCAGGGAAAACCATCAAATATTTTCCCCCTCAACCCAATCGGCACAACAGATAATTTATACGATCGGCAGTTGGTGAGAGCGATCTTAGTTCAAAAAGAAGTAGTGAGTTTTTAGTGACAACCAAAGTCATCAACAGCTTTAAACTCTGAGTATCAACAATTGGACGGTGATTAACCAGACTTGGGATGAACTGTCTATCTAAACTTTCGTCAACTTGCCTTTGAGCTGGTATCTGACTGTTGCGTAAACGGCCTTATAGGAAGCGTCTATGCTGTATTCCTGCTGCAACCACTCTTGAATTTCTCCATAGCTTTTAAAGCCTTTTTGGGGATCGCTGAGGCGCATTGCCAAACTAGCGCGGGCCAGAGGAGGAATCGCCGGCTTCCTGCCACCGCTGTGCTTGGTTTCCAGGAGTCCTTCAAGTCCATCAGATCTGTACTTTCTCAGCCACCGCTGCACAGTAATGCGGTTTACGCCGATCGTCATTGCCAATTCTTTAACTGTCTTAACGTGACAAATTTTGAACAGGTAAAGTGCTTGAATTTTTTGAAAGCCGCTTGCCGTTTTTTGTTCGGTTAACAGGCTTTTTAGTTCTTCTGTGGTCTCTGTGATGCTAAGTTTACATACTCCAGCCATATCAATTACCTCACGAGGATTCGCACTATACAATTGTTTTTTTTGACTGGGGATAAAAATCTTCTCCCCTCCTAAATGCTCGCCTTTTGCTTGCCAAGAAAGGAATAGACAAGCTATCTCAATTAAACTTTTTCATGCCTGGACTTACTCAGATGCTCAGAAGCTTGTTTTTTTTTACCTGGAGCAAGGGCTGGAACGCGTCTTTTGGTGAAAGACCCGGTTTATGAGTCAGTTTGGTATTGGATGGCACAAGCATCATTGCTAATACTGATATCAGTTAACTGATCGACCGCAACATTAGCTGCAATAGTTGACTTTTAAGGAATACCATTTATTCTCTTTTTGTTAAACATATATCATGGTTTTTCTGGTGTTTTTTGGTAATTTTTGCGAATGTCTTGGCGATTTATAGCTAGCATATAACCTTGGTCTGTACGCTAGCTAGAAGCACATTTAGACACAGATTATCCTGCTCCCAGAAGTGTATTTCTGGCTTTCCCTTTGTGAGAAATCCTGAGACATTAGCACTCTGATGGGCCGAAGCGGATCGCGCCGAGTGACGGTGCAACCAACTTTCACGGCACGCGGGCAGGCCTCTGTGAAATTACTTGCTCGATCGCCAGTTGAGTAAAACACGTCTACCGTGGGATTGTCAAATTTTCAACATCACAGTACCACTATCGGCTATTTTCGCCTGCCTGTCGTGATCGAAAACGTTGCTTCTATGTGATACTACTAACATTAATTAGTGATCGTTATCACACAAATACTCAGTAACCTCAACTAGCCATAAAAAGTTATGGCCTCGATCGCACTTTCCAGCGAGAATTCTTTGATTTAGTTAGGAAGTACGATAACATTGACATTTTTGTTAAACATTTTTACCCAGGTGAACAAGCATCCTGTTTTGTCCTTCAACCTCCCCAAACGGTCTAGGGCAGTCTTGTACTGGGCGTGAATCTTTTAGCATCTCAAGTCTAAAATGGCAGAAGATCCGGTGCAAGCAGCTTGCGGAGAGTATTGTTCATTTAAAAGGTGTAGAGAAGCCAAAATGAACGTTGACGAATTGCTCAAGCTATACGGAATAGGAGAAAGAAATTTTAGTGGGGTCTACCTGCACGAAGTCTACCTCTACGAAGCAGAATTGATTGGAGTCAATCTGTCTGAAGCCGACTTGATTGGCTCCAATCTCAGCAAAGCCAAACTCAGCAGAGTCAACTTTGGCAAAGCCAATTTGTGCCAGATCAATTTGAGCAGAGCCGACTTAGCTGGAGCCGACTTCACCGAAGCACTTTTAGCTGAAGCTAACCTGTATCGAGCTGAGTTGATGGGAGCAAATCTTAGCAAAGCAGACTTAAGTGGAGCTTCCCTGATCCAAGCAAGTTTAATCGGAGCCAACATATCTCGGGCAACACTCTCTCGTACAGACTTGCACGGAGTAAACCTTTACGGAGTAAACTTGCGAAGGGCCGTTCTCACAGAAGCAGATTTAATTGGAGCCAACTTAACTAAAGTAGACCTCAGCGGAGCCGACTTAATGGGAGCGAGCCTAATTAGGGCAGATTTGACTGAAGCAATTTTAAGTGCCTCAGACTTAAGCGGGGCAAACCTGTTGGGAGCAAACCTGACAAAAGTTAACCTGAGCGGAGTATATCTTAAGGGTGCGACGATGCCTGACGGTACGATTCACGATTGATTAATTTACGTCTTAAATGTTATGGTTGGCGAGAACCAATACTAAGGGTAACATTTTTTTTGTTACCCTAATTTATTGATAGCAAAACGTTTATTTGAAACTCTGGTGAGACCTTCAACAGTTGACAGTTGACAGTTGACAGTTGACAGTTGACAGTTGACAGTTGACAGTTGACAGTTTGAGAGCGACCTCTACCTAGAAGGAAGAGGATTGGAGTAATGAATAGTCTGATTTTCATTTCTCCCTCAAAGGGTTGGGGCTTTCAACCAATTCTTTCTGGTGAATTTCAATGTATCAGTCCTGGACGGATTAAGGGCAAAGAAACCGGGTTTTTCACCTAATCTGTGGACTACAACGAAAGATTTTCCTAAAAAACCCGGTTTCTGACCACTCGTGCGTCAGCCCTATGTATGATGTCTGGGATAGATAGCTGAGAATCTGGCAATATTTAGCAATGTCTGCGATCTAGATTTTCAATTGCTGCGATAAAAGCTATTTTAGATTTATTAATTGGGATTTTGGATGCTTAAGATGAAACTCAGAATCATGGCTGCTGCAACGCTGCTGAGCGCGATCGCCCCTCTAGCCCCTGCACAGGCCGAGAACATTCAACACACGCAACAATTACTAGCCACCCGACAGTGTCCAAACTGCGACCTCAGCAGCGCTGGTCTGGTTTTAGCCAACTTAACAGGAGCAAATCTCAAAGGCGCTGACTTGAGATTGGCTAACCTCAGCCGAGCCAACCTCACTGGGGCAGATCTCAGCGGGGCAAACCTCAGCGGCACCAGTTTGTTTGGCGTCAACCTGACGGGAGCAAACCTGACGGGGGCAAACCTCAGCGGTGCTGACTTGAGAAGCGCCTATCTCAGCAACGCCAATTTAACTGACGCCAATTTAACTAACGCCCAACTGCTGGGTGCTAGAGGAATGCCAACTAATATTGGTACCGCAGAAGACTTCTACCGATTGGGAGTGCTGGAAGCTCAAGCGGGAAACTACAGAAACGCCATTGACTATTACAATCAAGCCCTGAATCTGAAATCGGATATAGCTGCGGTTTATTTTGCGCGCAGTATGTCTCGCGCTGACTTGGGAGACTTCGCCGGCGCGGCTCAAGATGTTGCAAGAGCAAACCAACTCTTTACCACTCAAGGAAATCCCCAAGGTCAGGAATTGTCAAAGCAGCTAGCAGAAGCAATTGTGGCCCGCCAAAAGCCAACGGAGCCGCGCACTGGGGGCGGCAGCTTTATGAGTATTCTGGAGTCGCTCACTTCTCTTCTGCTGAATTTTCTATAGTTGTTAGTAAGTTAACTGTTAACTGTTAACTTACTAATTCAGAGGAATCTCGATCCAGAACTCTGTACCCTGACCGGGTACAGAAACACACTTGAGTACCCCTTGGTGTTTCTCAACTACAATTTGATAACTGATAGACAGTCCTAAACCCGTCCCCCGACCGACGGGTTTAGTAGTAAAAAAGGGATTAAAAATGTGAGAAATTAACTCTTTGGGGATGCCGTGACCGTTGTCTGCAATGCAAATTCCTACTGTTTTTTCATCAATTAATTCGGTGCGAATCCGAATGCAAGGGGATGGTGAATCAGGTATCAAACACTCGGTATTGACCTTTATATCTACTGTCCCGACATCCAGTTGTTGCGAACTCAAATATGTCACGGCTGTACTTGCCCCTAGGGAGTTAACATTCACAACTCGATCTATTTGTCCCATTTCTATGGCGTCAATGGCATTGCCGATCAGATTCATAAATACCTGATTGAGCGAGCTGGCATAGCATTCAATTAAGGGCAAATTGCCGTATTCTTTAATGATTTCTACGGTGGCGCGATCCGACTGGGCTTTGATCCGGTGCTGCAAAATCAACAGGGTACTGTCGATGCCCTCGTGAATGTCAACGCCTTTCTTTTGAGCTTGATCGAGCCGGGAAAAATTGCGTAAAGATACAACTAACTGGCGGATGCGCTCAACTCCTACTTTCATAGAACCCAAAATTTTTGGCAAATCTGTGGCAAGAAATTCGATGTCGATTGCTTCGGCACACTCGCTAATTTCTGGGTTGGGATTGGGATAGTGCTGGCGGTAGAGATCCACCAAGCAGAGCAAATCTTTGCTGTATTCGCTGGCGTGGGAGAGATTGCCGTAGATAAAGTTAACGGGGTTATTGATTTCGTGGGCGACGCCGGCCACCAGTTGTCCGAGACTGGACATTTTCTCGGTTTGAATCAGTTGGGCTTGGGTATTGTTCAGTTCAGTGACGGTTTTAGCTAGTTGTTCGGCTTTTGTTCGATCGGCTGCTGCTGCATTCAGACTTTCTTGATAAAGTTCTGCTTGATGAATGGCGATCGCAGCTTGAGAGGCCAAATTTTGCAGTAACTCTTGTTCTGCGGTTGGCCAAACCCTCGGCCCAGAACACTCGTGGGCAATCAGCAACCCCCAACATTCGGCATCTTTGCCGATCATCGGCACAATTAAACTTGCCCTCACCTGCAAGTTTTCCAAAAATTCGCGGTGACAGGGCGTTAAATCCTCAGTATAAATATCATTAATTGCTCGCATCCGTCCCGATCGATAAAAGCAGTCTGAGTCTTCGGGAAAGCATTCATGTGGAGATTTGATACCTAAAATTGACTGCCAGTGGCCGCGAACAGCTTCAACAACTACCTCGCCGTGTTCGCAGGCACCAAATTGGAAAATTACCGTGCGATCGGTATTTAACAAAACTCTCACTTCCCGCACAATAGTTTGCAGTATGGTCTTTAAATCCAAGGTGCTGCGAATTTGGTCTCTGACTCGCGTCAATACTTGGGCAAACTCTAAGGATTTTTGCAATTGGGCGGTACGCTCTTGAACTTGGCGCTCTAAGTTGGCATTCAGGGCTTGCACTTCTTTATGAAGAAGGTACTGCCCAATTGCCGAACAAAATTGGCTGCCGATCGTTAAAGCTTGCTCGATCTCCTCCCATTTCCACTCGGGCGACTGACCTTTTTTGATTTCTCGCCAGACTTCAAAGGATTGTCTGGGAAGGATTTGTGCAACACTGCTGTCAAAGCGCCCCGCCCACATTTTTTCGGTATCAATTTCATTGCGAAAAACGGTCAAACAGCCAACTACTTGTTGTTGGTAGTGGAGGGGAATTACCAGCAAACCCCGAATTTGAGTTCCTTGGAAAGCTGGAACTAACACTCTAAATAGAGATTCTTTGTATAAGTCTGTAATTATCCAAGCCCAGAATTGGGAATTGGGAATTGGGAATTTGGGAAAATCGGGGGTATTTTTCAATCCTGTGGTTAGCCATTGTTGCCAGAGGGGATGAGCTTCGATCGCGCTGACTGTTTCCCAATGGGGAAGTGTCGGTTGAGTCCCTGTGACGAACAGTTCAAAGGTAGCATCGATCGCAGTAGGGGCAATGGGAAATCTTCGATCGATCTGGGGAACCGGTAACTGTTCGCTGTTGATTTTCCGGGGGTTGAGATAGAGTCGGCCGCCACTCCCCCCCAAAGCAGTGACAGTGGCTTCTAAAGCCTGTTGTAGTTGAATGTCGATCTGACCGTACAACAGGGCTGCGACGCGACTGACGGTGGCTTCCCGAGATGCTTGAGAGCGGGTTTTTTGGAGCAGGAGCGAGTGGCCGATGGCGATCGACAATTGATCTGCTACGAGCTGAACTACTTCTAAATCTGTGGATGAAATATTGCGGGGGGAGGAGTGGTGAGCCACTAACAGTCCCCACAGTTCGATGTGAGTTTGGCGATCGCTTCCAGGCTCGCATCTACTTACGCAGGCGGGGGCCTCGCAGATCTCTGTTTTGTTCTGTTGCGACACACTCCTGTGGTGCAAAATTGGCACGACTAAGGAAGATTGGACTCCCATTGCCATCAAGTAAGCTTTGTGGCAAGGATCGAGCGAGCGATAGTGGATTTCTTCATTTACTAAAGGTTGACCGGTATCCGCAGCATCAACGGGACTGAGGGCGATCGTCTCGGAGTTAACATCTACTATTGTCCGCTGGCGCATACGGACATACATCTCCCGCGCGCTGGGAGGAATGTCGTCTACTGGAAAATGGAGACCTTTCAAGGAAGGGAGATATATATTATTAATTGATTCGGCAACAACTTCTCCGCAGCCGTCGGCACTAAACCTGTAGATCATAATGCGATCTGTTTTCAGAAAAGACCGCACTTCTGCTACTGTACTGGTTAAAATATCTTCTAATTCTAGAGATTGGCGGATGCGTTCTGTGATTCGCCTTACCAAAACTTCTTTGTCTAGTTTATGATGTAATTCTTGCGTATTTTCTGTGATTTGCATAAATCTCCTTTGGCAATTATGGAATGATAATAAGAAGTTTTGATCTACATTCGCGATCGAACTCAACTTTACGAGCCTGAGTTTTTGACTAAACCGAGCTTTACTATTAATCCGTGGCGTACTGCTTAGTGACGACCGTGTATCCCCTGTGGCACCCTGAAGAACAAAAATCGGCGATCGCCTGTGGTGTATTCCTTGCCTTCTACAGACAGGGCGACTTAACCAAATGATAATTATTATTTTAATCCTCTTATCAATTTCTTGCAATCTTGAATTCTCAGTCTCAGAATTATTTATTTTTAGGATAAGTTGACATTAGTTTGTATAACTTCATATAATGATAGATTAATGTGAGTTTTGATCTGGCCCCGGGCGCTGACTAATTTCGCTTCGCACGCTCATCAGAATTTTACCCAAATGATTTTGGCCCGTTCCCTCGCAGCCGCACCCCCAGTAGTAATCTGTTGGCGAATCCTCCACAATCACTCGATCCCCTGTGGCGAGGAGAATAGCTTGAATGTCTGAATGAGTGAGAAACTTAGTTAAAACTGCCTCGCGCATAATGGGAATTTTTACCGCTTCCCAATCAGGGCGCATTTGGTGGTTTGGATCGCGGCCTAATTTGGCGGCTTCCTGAGGAGTTGGTACGGATTGAATTGCGGCCACTAATCTTTCATCAGCGCTACCGACAAATTTTTGGGCTTGATAGTAATGTTCCACAGTCAACCAATCTTGACCGTACAAGCAAATGTCGTGTAGTGAAAAATTGGAAAAGCAGCCGTAAGGATCCTCTACTTTATAAAAATAAATTATCATAATGATATTAGATATTAGATATTAAATTTTACATTTTCAATTTTACAGTATTGACGAAGGGAGCATCTAATTTTGATAAAAAGCATTTTTTATACCATTTATCGAAGAGTGTGCAACACTCTTCGACCCCCCCTAGCCCCCCCATGAATCAGGGGGGGAACAATAATACTGTTATTTCGTTGAAAATTGGTATTATTTGAGTGTTGTCCCGCTCGCACTCAAATAAAAAGCTGAGATACTCGCTTGACGAATTGCACTTGTGCATTTAAATTGTATATTTCGATCGTCATCAAAAATCGTTAATTCGTTTCTTTATATCGCCTTCTATGCCTCTCAATCGCCAGAGAAATCGATCTGGCGCAGCAGCTTCTCTGATGATGTGCGGTGCGCGCCCTAGGAGTACAAGTCAAAGAACTCAGTTGTTATTGTCTGACGCGGTTGCAAGTGGGGATTTCATGAAAAAATTATGATTCCGATGCTGAGGCAACGGAAACGATGTAATTTCTATTGTAATTAACGATCGAGAATTGGGAATGAGGAATCGATCGCCAGAAATTGGGATTTAAGAATACATATAGCCTTTCGATCCCCCATATGAGGTACTCATGGGCATAGGGCTCCGTGGGCATAGGGCTCCGTGGGCATAGGGCTCCGTGGGCATAGGCCAAACCGGGCATAGGGCATACCTCACTTTTTTGAGAAAGGCTATACTTTATTTTCCTTTTTCCGGCTAAGATTGCTGCACTTTCCCCATGCCCAATTTCTCAGACTCTAAACTGTCGTGATGTCTTTCTCTTTCGATGCCAGAACATCTTCTATTTTGGCAATGTACTCATCTTTAGAGATATCGCTGCTTTTTTCTTGCTTGCGAATCGAGTCAACGGCATCGCGACGGATATTGCGAATTGCGACTTTACCTTCTTCGGCAAACTTCGAGGCCATTTTGACGAATTCTTGGCGTCTTTCGCTTGTAAGCGGTGGAATGTTCAAGCGAATAACTGAACCGTCGTTGTTAGGTACGAGGCCTACATCGGACAGGGAAATTGCTTTTTCGATTGAGGTAAGCGCTGTGCGATCGAACGGTTGAATGTTGATCGTTGTCGCATCCGGGGTTCCGATATTGGCAAGGGATTTGATCGGAGTTGGAGCTCCGTAATAATCTACCATGACTCGATCGAGGAGGGAGGCGTTGGCCCGTCCCGTCCTGATAGTATTAAAAGACCGTTGAGTAGCCTCAACTGCCTTTTGCATATGATCTTCTGCTTCAGCTAACTTCACAAAATCCTCCGACAAGAGTTCCAATAGATTCTCCCATTACGGCTCGGTAGATGTTGCCCGATACCGAGAGGTCAAATACCATAATAGGAATATTATTTTCTTTGCACAGGGCGATCGCGGTACTGTCCATCACCCGCAAGTCTTGGTTCAAGACGTGGGCGTAGGTGAGGGTTTGATACCTGCGTGCGTCTGGGTTGACGTGGGGGTCAGAATCGTACACCCCATCTACCTTCGTCGCTTTAAAAATCACCTCTGCATCAATTTCAGCCGCCCGCAAAGCGGCTGTAGTATCAGTAGTAAAGAAAGGATTACCAGAACCGGCACCAAAAATCACTACCCGTTTTTTTTCCAAGTGACGAATGGCGCGCCGCCGAATGTAGGGTTCAGCTACTTCTTGCATGGCGATCGCCGATTGTACCCTTGTTGGCACTCCTGCTTGTTCCAGTGCATCCTGCAAAGTGATAGCATTCATTACCGTAGCAATCATGCCCACGTAGTCGGCTGTTGCCCGATCCATCCCTGCGGAAGCAGCTTTCACGCCACGAAAAATATTGCCGCCGCCGACAACGATCGCGATTTGAATCCCTTCGGAAACGACTTTCGCCACTTCCTGGGCGATCGACCCAACGACTACCGGATCGATACCGTAGCCCAAGCTACCCATCAGCGCTTCACCGCTGAGCTTCAGCAAAACCCGCTGATAAACCATCCCCATGCCGCCACTATTTTTTACTCTTTTGTCTCCACCATAAGATAGCAGCACGGGTGCATTTTGAACATCAATTGGCTGGAACAGGCTTTTGAGCTTGTTCCAGCACACCTGGGTGAGAACTCTCGACTAAATTTATTCCTTGGGATCGAAATCAAGAGCAGCAGAATTCATGCAGTAACGCTGACCGGTTGGCTTAGGCCCATCGTTGAATACGTGGCCGAGATGAGCGTCACAAACAGCACACAGTACCTCAGTACGGCGCATGAACAAGGCATTATCCGCCTCATTCCTGACATTTTCTTCTTTAATGGGAGCGTAGAAACTCGGCCAACCGGTACCGGAATCGTATTTTGTTTCTGATTCAAATAGCTCAGTGCCGCAGCAAATACACTTATAAATTCCCGGCTTTTTGTTGTCGTGATATTCGCCGCTAAAAGCTCTTTCTGTTCCCTTTTTTCTGGTGACTTTGAACTGTTCTGGCGTTAGTTGCTGTTGCCATTCGGCATCGGTTTTCTTAACTTTGTCTGTCATGGTTTAATGTTGTTGACTGTTGACTGTTGACTGTTGACTGTTGACTGTTGACTGTTGACTGTATATATAGCAACGACTAAGGTAGTTAGGACGTTATTAATTGCTAAAACCATTGATTTTATTGCATCTTCACATCTATCTTCTTCCTTCGGCTATAGCTAGTTAACTCATACCAATTTAATGGGTCGTTGCATAGAATCCGATCCCGCTAAATCCCCCTTAAGAAGGGGGACTTTGAGAAGAATCTTGTCCCCCCCTTATTAAGGGGGGTTAGGGGGGATCTGATTCGGGAGCCACCTCATAAAAAATTGGTATCATGCCTCCATTAATATTAACCTAATTGGCTCCAAATGAACATACCAGGGAAAAGGATTGTCTTTAATCGCCCGCCACTTTTCCTTGAAAACTTCAGCTTGCAAGTGATAATCTTGGGAATCGTGGGGAGGCGAGTGCAACTTGAGATATAATGTCACCCGGTGGGGAGTTTCCACGGTTGAGGCGATCCAACAAGCAAATGTATTTTCGCGATCGCGCGCGGCGCTAACAAAACTGATTTGATGAGCCCGAATTCCTACAGAAACTAGAGATTTGGGAATTGGTTCGGCGACAGTCAGATCGCAGCGCCAGTCGATCGCCTCCACGACAGTTTCGGAGATCGGTTTAGCAGCACAGAAGTTCTTACAGCCAGTCAACTGGGCGACGGTGAAGTTGCGCGGGCGATCGAAAATGTTCTGTTTGGTATCAAAGGCGATCGCACTTCCATCAGCCAAAACCAACAGATTCTCGCACACCCGATAAACCTCCTCTAAATTGTGGCTGACAAACAAAGTAATGCCTCGATAATTAGCCAAAGCCTGCATTAACTCCCGTTCCAGTTGACTCCGCAAGTGCGTGTCCAAAGCCGAAAACGGTTCGTCTAACAGCAGCAAATCTGGCGAACTCGCGATCGCCCTCGCCAAAGCCACCCGCTGCTGCTGGCCACCCGAAAGTTCCTGCGGATAGCGATTTTCAAGTCCCGACATTTGCACCGAAATTAATTGTTCTTTGACTCGAAGTTGTTGCTCGCTTGTAGATAAATGCTGCAAGCCAAAGGCAATATTTTCAGCCACAGTCAAGTGCGGAAACAAAGCATAGTTTTGAAACAAAAAACCGATACGGCGGTCTTTAGAAGGCACATTAATGCCCTGTACTGAGTCAAATAAAACCTTACCGTTGACTGCAATTTTACCGCTAGTTGGAGTTTCCAAACCTGCGATACAGCGCAGAGTCATGCTCTTGCCAGAACCCGACGCGCCCAAAATTCCCAGCACTTCCGGCCCGATATCGAAACCGACATTTAAGGCAAAGCCAGAAAGAGGTTTAAAGATGTTTAGAAAAAGTCCACTTTGCGATTGTTTTGTTGGGTATTTTGGGGTAAGATTTGGTGCATTTTTGGGAATATGAGATTGCCGTTTATATGGCAATCCTAAATAAGTTGTGGGATGGGCATCTTGCCCGTCCCATTTATATCCCAATCCTAAATGAGTTGTGGGATGGGCATCTTGCCCGTCCAGAATTGTGGGATGGGCATCTTGCCCGTCCAGAGGATAAGCCTGAACCAGTTTTGTGGCTGACTTAGGATTAGTATAGTGGGGATTTGGTTGGGGAGATTTTTTTTGTAAATCAGTCCAATAATTAACAGCAGTGAGCATCGTCAAAGCAAGACTGAGCACAATCAAAACCCAAATAGCAGCTTGCCTCATATCCCCAGCTTCCACAGCAAAATAAATTGCCATCGGGATAGTTTGAGTTTGTCCGGGAATATTCCCAGCTAACATCAAAGTCGCGCCAAATTCACCCAAAGCGCGGGCAAATGCGAGAATAGTTCCTGCTAAAATTCCCGGCCAGGCTAGAGGTAGCATAATCCGCCAAAAAACTGTCCATTCGGAGGCGCCTAAAGTGCGGGCTGCGTTGAGAAGATTGGCATCAATTTGCTCAAAAGATCCCAAAGCAGTTTTGTACATCAGGGGAAATGATACGACTGTGGCTGTAATGACGGCGGCTTGGCAAGTGAAGAGGATTGTTAAGTCGAATTTTAGCAACAATTGACCGATCGCGCCATTTCTCCCAAACAGCAGCAGCAACAAGAATCCGACTACTGTGGGCGGCAAAACTAAGGGAGAGATGAAAATGCCTTCAATTAAGGCTTTACCTCGGATGCGAGTTGAAAGCATCCAGCGGGCGGCGGCGATTCCGAGAAAGAATGTAAGAAATGTGGCGATGGCGGATGCTTTTAGGGATATCCACAATGGAGATAAGTCGAATTCCATATTTGGGATTAATAAAACCGGGCGGTTGAAACCGCGTCTATACAGACAAAACCCACCTCCGTGGGTTGAAGAACAGGAGATTAAAATTATGTTATTTTATTCAGTCCGCGGAGGCGGACTTCGTTTGTGTAGACGCGGTTTCAACCGCCGTCTTAATCTTAGCTAATTAACGAGCTAAACCGAATCCATATTTCTGAAATACTATTTTAGCGCGATCGCCCGCCAAGAACTCAACAAACGTTTTTGCGGCAGCGGGATGGCGGCTGTTTCTGATAACTGCTAGGGGATAGACAATGGGCGAGTGCAAATTTGCGGCGGCCGTTAGCTGTACAGTTACTTTGTCGGATGTTTTGGCGTCAGTGGCGTAGACTATGCCAGCATGAACGTTTCCGCTTTCGACAAATGTCAGCACTTGGCGGACGTTATTTCCTAGCACTAATTTTGGCTTAATTTGCTGCCACAATCCTAGTTTAGTTAGCATTTCTTGGGCGTATTGTCCGACGGGGACGCTGTTGGGTTCGCCGATCGCAATTTTCTTGATTTTAACATCTGTCAACTGTTTAAAATCGGTCAAAACAGCGCTATTTTTGGGTGCAATCAATACCAGGCGATTTGTCAGGAGGTTTCGTCGTGTCTGGTTGAGGAGCAAATTAGCTTGCTGCAAAGCATCCATTTGTTTGGTAGCGGCGCTAAAAAATACATCTACTGGGGATCCTTGCTGAATTTGCTGGGCTAGGGCGCCGGAAGCACCAAAATTATAGGTAATATTAACATTGGGATTGCTGCTTTGATATACTGTTTTGATTTCTGTTAAGGCTGTCGAAAGACTGATAGCAGCGGATATGGTTAAAGATGTGCGCTGCTGCGTTGTGGCTGGAGTGCAACTAATCAGTAGTGCGATCGCCACCATTCCTGCGATAATTAAATTGAGAATATGTGTATTTTTTGAGTTCATGGGAAATAGAAGACCCGGCGGTTGAAGACCCGGCGGTTGAAGACCCGGCGGTTGAAACCGCGTCGATACATACAAAACCCGCCTCCGCGGGTTGAAGAGCAAGCGGTTAAAATATGTTATCTTCTTCAGTCCGCGGAGGCGGACATTGTTTGTGTAGACGCGGTTTCAACCGCCGTCTATGTTTGTGTAGGAGCGGTTTCAACCGCCGTCTATGTTTGACTTTCTGGCGGTTTCAACCGCCGTCTATTCCCGCCATTTGAGGGCACAACCGATCGCCTCTGTACTCGAAGGTTCTATCGGTTGGTCATTCAGCAATTGGTCGATCGCACTTCGCAAATAAGAAAATTGCACCGCTTCTGAATTGTCGGCATTGTCGTCTATTAAACCTTTATAGCGCAATCTGCCGTCTTGGTCTAACAAAAAAACCTCCGGCGTATGAGAAGCCCCAAAACTTTCAGCCACATCTTGAGCCATATCTCGGATGTACGGGAAGTTGAGTTGATTGTTGGCTGCAAAAATTTTCATATTTTCAAAATTTTCGTCGGGATGCTGGTTGGCATCATTAGCATTAATCCCGATTAAAGTAACGTCTCTATCTTGAAAATCTGCTTGCAGTTGTTTGAGGCGATTGAGATACAACTGGACGCAGGGAGACTGATTGCACAAAAATATCACCGCTATCGCTCGAAATTTTTCTAAATATCGAGATAAATGGTGAACGTCTTCGTCAACTCCCGGAAGTTCAAAATCGGGAGCGTAGCCGTTAATGGGAGTACCTGTTGTTTCGCTGATTAAACTCATTTTTTCAGGATGTGAGGAGCAGTATTTTCTAAGATGAAAGATGAAAGGATCGGTGCGAATCTAATAGGTTATTTTTGGACTTTACCTTAATTATAGCCTGACTAACAGCCTATTTGAATTCGGACTTGGCGATTTATTCCTCGTCTTGCTTTAGCCAACCTTTCGCCAGAGCTTGATATCCAATCATTTTGTATGTTAGTTTGGCGGCGGTAAATTCTGAGACTACAGAATCTACAACAGGTGCTAGTTCCATGATGTCACAGCCGATGACTTCGTAGGACTCGAATAACCGGCGTAAAAATCCGGTGAGCGAATACCAATTTAACCCACCTGGTTCCGGCGTGCCAACTCCTGGTATTAATGTCGGATCGATGCCGTCTAGGTCGATCGTCAAAAATACTCGTTTGGTTGTTATGCTAGCAATTGCGCGATCGGCCCAATCCGGTTGATTAGCTATTTCCCGAGCTCGAAACACGTTTAGCTGTTTGGCTTTAATCAAGTCGGCTTCTTCTTTGCAGATAGCGCGAATCCCGATTTGCAGTGTCGGTAAGCCCATATCGACAACCCGCCGCATCACGCAGGCGTGGTTGTGAATCGAGCCTTCGTATTCGTGCCGCAAGTCGCCGTGGGCGTCTATTTGCACGACTGTGAAGGGTTCGTCGGGGTATCCTTGGCGGTAGCCTTCGACAACGCCGGCGGTGATGCTGTGTTCGCCTCCGAGGGAGATGACAAACTTATTTTCGGTAATTAGCTGGTGCACGGTTTGTTGCGTGACTTGCAGCATTTCTAGGGATGATACTGGTTGCTGGTTGCGGGTATCGGCGATCGGCAATGCGGTATAAATACCAACATCGTAGCAAACTTCGCGATCGAGTTCTTCGTCGTAGCATTCGAGCTGGTGAGAAGCTTCTAGCAGTTTAGCCGGCCCGTTTTCGCACCCCCGCCGATAGGTGGTTGTTGCTTCGTAGGGAATTGGTAAAATAACTACTTTGGCTGTGTCGTAGTCGGGTACAATTTCGGAACCGAGAAAGGGTACGACAGAAGTTGAGATGATCGTTGGCATAGGGGAAGTTTGAATAAGGCAAAAAATGCAGCATCTTTAATCCTGACATAATAGCGGCTCTAACTACAAAGGAAGGAGAAAGAGGATTTAACCGCAGAGGGCGCAGAGGGCGCAGAGGGAGGAGGGAAGGAAGGTTTGCGTATATTTCCGTGGTTGCCTCGAATTGCGATACGGTTGGTAGTAAGGACTTTAGTCCTTTGCACCCTTAAATTTTCACTTTTTTACCTATATGACTTCTTCTACGTTAACTGCTGCCCGGCCTCAAACCTGGATGTGGAAAGGCTTTCCGATTTGCTATCAGACTGCGGGTTCCCAGGGCCCTGCGGTGGTGTTTGTCCATGGTTTCGGCGCGTCTTGGGGCCACTGGCGCAAGAATTTACCGGCGTTGGCTGCTGATTGTCGTTGTTTTGCGATCGATCTTATCGGTTTTGGCGGTTCTGCGAAACCCGCACCCAAGCTGGAGATTGATTATACTTTTGAGACTTGGGGACAGTTGATTGCTGATTTTTGTCGGGAAGTTGCGGGCGGGCCTGCTTTTTTGGTGGGAAATTCGATCGGCTGCGTAGCAATTATGCAAGCCGCTGTCGATTTTCCAGATATCGCCATTGGTGTAATTTTACTCAATTGTTCCCTGCGCTTGTTGCACGATCGCAAACGCGCCGAAATGCCTTGGTATCGCAGTTTTGGAGCGCCAATAGCACAAAAGATTTTAAATGTCAAATGGATTAGTCAATTATTTTTCAAACAATTAGCAACGCCGAATACAGTCAAAAAAGTGCTTTTGCAAGCCTATCACCGTCCCGAAGCTGTCAGCGACGAACTTGTAGAAATCTTGTTAAAACCAGCGCGAGACAACGGCGCAGTGGATGTATTTGTAGCATTTATCAGCTATTCTCAAGGCCCCTTACCGGAGGATTTGTTACCGCGTTTGAACTGTCCTGCTTTGATTATATGGGGCGCAAAAGACCCTTGGGAGCCGATCGCCCTCGGGCGAGAATTAGCCAAGTTTCCGGCTGTAGAAAAGTTTATTCCGCTGGAGGGCGTAGGCCATTGTCCCCAGGATGAAGCCCCGGAATTAGTGAATCCGATTTTACTCGAATGGATTAAACAATTGACAGTTGACAGTTGATAGTTGACAGTTGAAGTTTCTACTCGTTACCAGGCTGGAGCCTGGTAATGCTGATGGGGATAGCAATAGTATTGCTAAAATTTCATCTATTAATATTTTAGTCAACCTCAATACCGCAACATCTTAACAATGAGTCCCAAAATAAGGGTTTTAGCTCATGTTCTTGAAACGCTTGAGGCGAAATGTAGTTAAGATTGGTTAAATAATATACAAACGAGTCAGAATTTTTATCATCATCTTCTCGCTCAATGTGATAACGTATGGTGCAACATTTTAGCGTATTAGGAAGATAGTTTTTTTTAGGATCGATCAAATAATACTTACCATCTTCTTCCCATGTACAGTGCATTGCTTTTAGGCGTATTAAATATTTAGTGATTTGCTTTTTAGTACCCACCAACGGAAAACTTGCTAAAGGGACTGTCAGTAATTAAGCGTATCGCGAGTAAGCCCTGGCATTTTTAATGATTTTTTGAAACGAGCGGGCGAGACTTAAAGATTGAAAAAATAGTCATCCCTATAGCCATCAAGGGTTTGAGATACTAGATTAGATCTAAAACTGTCCTTCGTATTGCTCCTTTGACTTTATCAAATTTTGCAATTGCAATTTTAACATACAGGCAATCAGGAAAAAAGAGTCATTGTGAAAATTGTCAATAGTTCTCAGGATATTTCTTTGAGCGAGGGCGATCGTATTTTTGAGCGCTTCCATCGCGGCTACTTCACTCAGATCCAAAAAATAGCAGGATCGGGATTGGGACTAAGCCTAGCACGGGAAATCGCAAGGGCCCACGGTGGCGATATTCAACTAGATACTGCTATCCTCGGTCAAACAGCGTTTATACTGAGCTTACCTGTGGGCGATCGCTATTAACGGAACTTGAAAATTTTTAAGAAGACTTATCTGGAAATACATCTGCGTTTATCTGCGTTTATCTGCGGTTTCGGGAGCGATAGAAGATTTATACAATAAGTCTAAGGGTTAAGGATATTGTCCCTTCTCGCTCGTGCGATCGAGCCTGTTTTGCAGCCTCTGGTACGAGCATTCCATCCAGTTGACGAGCTAAACATCTCTCCAGTAGTTTACCCAGTGCTGTCATTGTACCAGATCTGCCTGATAAAGGCTATACTCGATTTCTTACCAATTACTTGCATTTTTATTAATTTCTCAGTTATCAATAAAACTTTTCGGTATGGACAACTTGAGCATCGACACTAAAACCCGCACCGTCAAGCTAGCTTCCGAGTGCATAGACCTAAACAAAGAAGAGTATATCGTGCTGCTGCTGTTGAGCAAACACTACGGCAAATATGTCGCACCGACAGCGATTTTTAATGTGTTGTACAAGCGTCCCCCAACAGGTGACGAAGAGAAAATAATAGTCGATCGCATTTTTGAACTCAAGAGAAAGTTAAAAGACAACGGCGACACATCCATGCTAATTCATACCGAACCAAACGGGAGTGGCAAATATGGAATTCTCGCAGTAGAAAGTCCCGTGCAAATCAACGGAGAGATTTTGCAGCCGCCGGAACCCAACCCAGAATCAGAACAACTTTTAAACAATCGGTACCGGGTAATTGAGAAGTTGGGAGAAGGAGGTTTTGGCTTAACATTGTTGGCCGAAGACACGCAAATGCCTTCGCACCGGTGTTGCGTCATTAAGCAGCTTAAGCCGCAGACAAATAATCCTGATATCGATCAAAGTGTTCGAGAGCGTTTCTCTCAAGAAGCTGCTGTTTTGGAAAAGTTGGGCGAAGGGCATTCTCAAATCCCCAAACTTTACGGGCACTTTGAGGAAAACGGTTTATTTTTCTTGGCGCTGGAATGGATAGACGGGGAAACGCTTAACAACCGAGTCAAAGTTGTTGGAAGAATGAACGAGGAGGAAGTTAAAAAAATCCTGACAAGTCTGCTAATAGTTTTGGATTATATACACGAAAAACAGATTATCCACCGAGATATTAAACCCCAAAATATTATATTACGCAAGTCTGACGACGAACCAGTTTTGATAGATTTCGGCGTAGTTAAGGAAACAATTAATCAAGGGATGACTGCTGGGTTAAATGATGTAACAATCTCCATTGGAACGCCCCAATTTATGGCTCCGGAACAAGCCGCTGGGAGACCCGAATATTCGAGCGATTTATACAGTTTGGGATTGACGGCAATTTATTTACTAACTGGAAAGTGGCCCCAGGATTTAGAAACTGACCCCCAAACTCGGGAGATGCTTTGGCAGAATCATTCATCAAAGGTGAGTGTGAGATTTGCCGCAGTTCTGGATAAAGCGATTAGATTTCACCCCCGAAGTCGGTTCGCTAATGCTAAGGAAATGTTAGCAGCTTTGGAGGAGCCAACAGTGGCTACTTTGGCGAGCAGTCACGAGCAAGATAACTCTCAAAAAAGCAGTAACAAAAGCTGGCTTATTTATGTATTTTTGATATTTTTAATTGCTTTAGGTGCGGGTGCTTTTGTCTTCAAAAAAGAGTTGATAAGTATCCTCAAAGATGCTGTACACTTAGCTGAGAGAAGTCTGAATCCTAGCGATTCTCAATTGCCCTCTTTGCCTGGGGTGACACCGGAAAATGCCCAGACTTCCTCGCCTGTAGATGCCAGCAGTTACATCAGTGCGGGCGATCGCATTTTGTTCGCTAGCACGGCAAATCCTGACAAGCAAGCAGGAGTTCGCGCGATCGCCAGCGGTGACTTCAAAACGGCGGTAAGTCAGCTAGAAGCGGCTGTAAAAGTCGATCGCACAGACGCGGAAACTTTAATTTATCTCAATAACGCTCGACTCGGTACTGCACAAGCTTTGAAAATTGCCGCAGTAGTTCCGATTGGCGACAATCTCAGCGGGGCGGCGGAAATATTGCGCGGGATAGCTCAAGCTCAAGACGAAGCAATTAAGGCGGGAGTGCCTTTAAAGGTAGTAATTGCTGATGACGGTAATGATGAAAATCGGGCGAAGGCTATTGCACAGAGTCTGATTGCAGATAGCAGTATTTTAGCGGTTGTCGGTCACGGAACCAGCAAAACTTCGATCGCAGTTGCTCCAATTTACAGTCAAAATCAAATGGTGGCGATCGCACCTACGAGCACGAGCATTCAATTAGCAACGGTTCCGAGGCGCCCTGACGGCGTGAACTATTTCTTTCGGACGATACCGAGCGACCAATTTACAGGTACGGCTTTAGCTCGCTATATGTTAACTGGCATGAAAAAAAGCACGGCTGCGGTTTTTTACAATTCCAAAAGTTCTTATAGCAAGTCTCTGCAAACAGCTTTTTCTACTACTTTGATTCTGGAAGGCGGTCAAGTTGTTAAAGAAGTAGATTTATCTGAGCCAAATTCGGCGACGCACATCGATGGGATGGAAGCAGATGTGTTGGTTTTGCTACCAGATTCAGATACTGTAAATTCATTCCTGGAAATCGCTAAAAATAATCAAAAAGGTTTGCCAATAATTGGCGGTGATGCTCTATACAATACGGATTTATTGAAACAGGGTGGAGCAGCTTTGAACGGGGCTATAATTTCTGTACCTTGGCATTTTGCTGATAGTAAAAATCAAAAATTTGTAGAATTAGCTAGAAATTTGTGGGGAATTGATGTTAGCTGGCGGACGGCGATGAGTTACGATGCGGTGCAGGTGTTGCGGATGGGAAGGTCGATCGGGAAAATTGCTCCGAATAGCGGTCAAGCGGGGCGAGTGATGCTGGCTAAAGCCTTAGCTGCTGAGGATTTTAAAGTTAGCGGTGCGACGGGGGAAATTAGATTTTTGTCGAGTGGCGATCGCAATAGCAAAGTAGTTCTTTTGCAAATTGTACCCGATTCTAAATCTGGTGCAGGTTACGATTTTGCGCCAGTCGATCGGTAGATTGCAGATTTTAGCTTACTCCCGGCATTTAGAGCGGATGTTGCTAGAAGAGGTGCTTAGGGATGTGGAGAGGGGTAGAGGCGATCGCTCCCTACTCCATCATAGACCAATACGGTTTACTTAACGCTTTTGATGAATTTCATCTGACGATTTTTGGATTATAAAGAGGTGAAGTAGATATTAAGAATATTTTACCGCAGAGAACACAGAGAACACAGAGAGGGGAGGGATAAAAGGTTTTTTTACGACATCCAAAACCCTCGCAATACTCTTCCCTCTGCGCCAAAAGCGCCCCAATACGGTTCAAAACTCTTCTCTTGATGGAGTGGATTGTATTGCAATACGGTTTACTTAATGCTTTTGATGAATTTCATCTGACGATTTTCTGGCAATATAGCCATTTTGGGCAAGTCAGATTTTTCTTAAGTAAACCCTACTCCATCATAGACCTGTTTAGGATTAATGCTCTTGCCGATAAGTACAGCAAAATACCATTACAAAGATGCCAAAGAAAATGAGTGCCCGTTGAAAAGTAAGGACAAATTGCGCGATCGACAGTTCGGAATAAAAGGGCTAACAAGAATACCCCCGATGCTGCTAATAGAACAAATGGCTCACGCTTTTGCTGTTGGTAGTGATATAGTCCAAGCCCTAGTAATACTAAAAAAGTAGGAGCATAAGAAAGAGAACCGTTGAGTACATTTGTAAATTGATTGCTGAAGTTGCTTGCAAATAAAAATCCTACTAGCAATCCTCCTGCATATCCATATTTCATTCTAACTACTTGACGGCTATATAACCATAAAAAAACAAGCTGAAAGAGCACAATAGGAATCATATCTAGCAATCCTGCCCATTCTGTCGCAAATGTATGAAATAGGGTACTTCCAATACCTATACTGGTGGCTAAACTAATCAATATCCAAATACCAGTCGGTACTTTTTGCTGTTGCCGAGTCAATTGAAAAATAGCCCATGCTGCAATGAGGAAAGAAATATTAGATACAGCATTTAGTGGTTCACTCCATAAACCAGGAATAATACGTTCGCAGTAAAGATCGATGTAATCATTCATGTCATGTCACTGTTTTGAGAGTATAATAGACCTGTTCCATAATTCTTGTGGAAAGTAGGGATTAGGCGGAACGCCTGCCCTTGAGTGGCTCTTTAGGAGATGTCTAATTCAGACTACAGTACAATCGTTAAATTGAACAAAAAACCTGTCTCAAATTTAATGAATTCTCCATTTTATCCCGATCGCCGTTTTTTCAAATACCGAGTAGCCTTGCTAATAAGCATTGCTGTGATTATCCCTTTAGGTTACGCAGTCAGGTTTTCTCGCGGCCCTGCACCGGAATGGTTCAACGATTTTTTCGGGGCCGTAGCTTATGAAATATTTTGGATTTTGCTAACAGTTTTTTTGTGGCCGCAAGCTTCCCTCGTTTGGGTTGCTATAGGAGTGTGTATTGCTATCTGCGGATTGGAGTTTCTGCAACTGTGGCAACCTCCGTTTTTACAAGCAGCTAGAGCTACTTTACCGGGACGATTGGTATTGGGAAACTCCTTTACTTGGTGGGATTTTCCGTCTTATTTTATCGGTAGTTTTTTGGGTTGGGTGTGGGTGCGGTGGCTGAGGCGATCGAACCATTGTCAATAAGCCTTTCATAAACGGGCAAGATGCCCGTTCCACAATAAAATCTAATTTTTGTGGAACAGGCATCTTGCCTGTTGCTGATATTAGTGCAAAAATATCTCCGTTCACAAAGACTTAAAGCCCTCCGCCAGACTGAGTTTTTTGACTCAACCAATCCTTACCCAATCTGATTGTCACATCCGACTGCAAAGAACCGGTACTCTCAACCAGCACCTCTCCAAAACCCAAAGACTGGCGAATCGCTTCAGCACTTTTAATGTCCCCGTCTTGAGCTACAATCGTCGTTACATCTAGCGGTTCAGGCCAAGCTTTAGAAACTTGCACATTTCGATAGCCTGCCCGAGTTAAAGTCTTGGCAAAATCTTCAACCGCCGATCGATCGCCCGTACTGTCTTGAATCGCCACCTTCAGAAAAGTCGAATCAGCATTCTCGATTGTCCAAGTATTTTGACCGAAGTCAAAATGCTTTGCCACCAGAGTTTCGATGCCATTTTGGTCTGGCAACCAAAAACTTGCCTTGTAGTCCTTAGGATCGCTGAATTTGCCCGGAACCATCAACATCTGCACTCCAGCGCGATCGGTTTGAGTAGCAAAACCAGCCAAAGCCACCAATTCTTCTATACTCAAATTAGTATCAAGGTGAGACTGAATCACCGATAAAATCTTCGGCAACCGAGAGAGCAAACCAACATTAACTTGCTCTTCCACAAAAGCCCGCATCAACAATTGCTGGCGCTGTACCCGCCCGATATCCCCTAAATCGTCATGTCGGTAAAGCAAATAGTGTACGATTTGTTCGCCATTCAGACGTTGTTTGCCAGCCTTTAAATCTATATATAAATGCTGACTTTCATCGGTATACTTCATGTCTTTAGGGACATTAATCGTAATCCCGCCCAGGGCATCTACCAAACTTTTGATGCCTTGAATATTGACTGTGACATAGCGATCGATTCCCACGCCGCCCAGCAGTCCGCTCACTGACTTCGCTGAAGAAGCAGGGCCGCCGTAGTAATTAGCTTCGTTGATTTTCACGACACCCCTACCTTCGACATAGGTGCGGGTGTCTCGCGGAATGGAAAGCACGCTTATTTTTTTATTTTGAGGGTCAAACCTCACCAACAGCATAGTATCGGTTAACCCCTTAAAAGAGTTTTGCCAGACATCGTATCCCTTGTCTTTATCGGGATGGCCTTCGAGGTCTGAACTCAGAACCTTAAGTCCTAGAACTAAAATATTAACTGGGCGAGTCAGCTCCGGCATCTTCATGTTGAGCTTTGCCATGTCGCCTTGAGAAAACACCGCCGCTTCTTCAGGGCTCAACTTTTGTTGCTGAAGCGGCGTTGTGGAAAGGGAGACGGCTAGCAGCGCTCCGGCTGTGGCTGAGAGCATGGCTACTCCAGCCAAACCAAAACCAAAACCCAGCCAACGGCCTCGATGCGGTTGGTGCGATTTTTTGGTTGAAGGTTGAGCGGTTGATTGTTTGATAGGGTCTTGATTAGGAGTTTTTTGAGCTGGCACTGGCTTCCTCACACACAACAAAAATAAAAAAGATCGTGACAATATGTAGTATCAAGCTGAAAACGCAGTCAATCAATACGGTAGGGGCTTAAAAGAACCCTAAATTATGATAAATGTTTGCCGACCACTTGCTCGGCTACGCGGCTAATTCCGGGCAACCATAGCGGTTGACGCTTCCAGAGGCGAACCATCAGTCCCAGGGCAACGATAAAATAGCTGGTTGTCAGCAGGCTACTCATTAATAACATGGTAAGTGTCGAAGATTCCGCAGAAATCGCTCCAGCTTCTAAAAGAATATGTCCTAAGAGCCAGCTAAATGCAAGGGCAATTGCCAATCGGCTGACGGCTTTGCGCTCGGGGCTGCCCTGACGGCGGTAAAGATTCCACAGGGCGGGGAAAAAGCCGATGACTGGGATCATTAGTACAAACAGACTTGCCCGATCGAGTTCGGGATTGTCTAAGGGATCTTTATTTTTCATAATTCGCTACTGAAAATTTGTAGAAGGTCTAGTTTTGCACACAAGTTATTTGTTAGAGGCAAAATTTATATCCTAAACCAAAATTCGGAGAGCAGGGCAGGTTTTGCACAAAGATTGTCTCTTAGAGGCAAAATTTGGCCGCTAAACCTGCCTTTACCTATTATTGACAACTTTTCGACCTGGAGAGCCGCATTTTGATAAACTGGATACAGCACAGGAGACAGGAGAACAGACTTAGCCATGACCAAATCCCAAAAATCGATCGTTATTTCTCCATCAATATTATCAGCCGATTTTAGCCGTCTTGGAGAAGAGATTCAGGCTGTCGATCGCGCTGGCGCCGACTGGATTCACGTAGATGTGATGGACGGTCGCTTTGTACCTAATATTACGATCGGGCCGCTGATTGTCGAAGCAATTCGCCCGGTTACTACCAAGCCCCTGGATGTCCACCTGATGATTGTGGAGCCGGAGAAGTACGTGGAGGACTTCGCTAAGGCTGGTGCTGACATTATTTCGGTGCACGCCGAACACAATGCTTCGCCTCACTTGCACCGCACCCTGGGTCAAATTCGGGAATTGGGCAAAATGGCTGGTGTGGTTTTGAATCCTTCGACACCGCTGGAGTTGATCGAGCACGTGCTGGAACTTTGCGATTTGGTGCTGATTATGAGCGTCAACCCGGGCTTTGGCGGTCAAAGTTTTATTCCGACTGTTGTGCCGAAAATCCGCAAGTTGCGCCAAATGTGCGACGAGAGAGGTCTCGATCCTTGGATTGAGGTGGATGGTGGTTTGAAGGTGGATAATACTTGGCAGGTGTTGGAAGCGGGCGCAAATGCGATCGTAGCTGGTTCTGCGGTATTTAAGGCGAAGGATTATGCTGGTGCGATCGAGGGTATCCGCAACAGCAAGCGTCCGACTCCACAGTTGGCGGCTGTTTAATTGAAAATGCGATCGCGTCCGATAAATTGCTAATAGACTTTTCCGAAAATTATCGCTTCACAGGCATCTGTGAAGCGATAATTATTTGAGATATTTAAACGTCTGTTGATGTCGAATATTGAGCCGACATTATCAGTCCTAAAAGTATCAAGATCTAAGCCGCAACGTCAGGTTAACGGTATCCTTCACAAAGCCAGGAACTAGCCAACTAAAAAGCGATCGTTTAATCTCTTTTCTAAAGATCCGATAGAGATCGAACACGACAAGACATTGTAATTTATACACTTTCCCTGTTTGCCAAAGTCTGTCATAACTTTAAAAAAATGGTATTATCACTCATATTTTTAACTTTGAGAGCAATTTTATTTGAAAAAGTGTTTAAAGAATTACTACCTCATTTTCGACAAAAATGGTTGATGAGAAAATCGAGACCATTACCAGATAGCGTACAATTTGCCTTAAAAAACTTTGAAAATATCTGGATAGCTGACGGCTCAACATTAGAAGCATTATTTCGTAAACTAGAAAGTTTATCAGATTTTCCAATTGGTCAATTATCCGGAAAAATGGGAGTAATCGTAGACCTAGTAACTCATCTTCCCGAAGAAATTTGTTTTTGGGAAAATCCGAAACAAGCAGATACTCATGTTCGAGGAAGATTTCCTAAAAACAGTTAAGCCAAAAATCTTGCTGTATGGTAGGAGGCTTCTATCATTTCGCTTTTTGGAAAAAATTAATCGAGCAAGAAATTGGATTTATTACTCGGATTAAGAAAGGTGCATCTTATCAGGTCGAGCGGGTATTAACCAATACTTATGATGTCAAAAACCAGATAATTTAGATAGGTGCAGGGACAAAAAAACACCAGCCTTGACTATAAGGGTAAAACCCTATGAAAAATAGATACTGCGTTGGCGAAGCCTGCCCGTTGGCGAAGCCGCCCTGAAAGGGCTAGGGCTTATGCTTCGTTCCTCTCTTCGGACAATTTTAAGTAAACCGTATTGGACTATAAGATTAGTACAAGTTCGCTCAAAGAAATCCTGGCGTTCTTATCTAACAAGTGTCCGAGAACCTAAAATATTACCCCCCTATGTAGTGGCAGATTTGTATCAAAGACGCTGGCAAATTGAAGATATCTTTTGTACAGTAAAGAGACTTTTAAATTTAAGTTATTTATGGACAGGTTTGCTCAACGGAATCCAGATTTAAATCTGGGCTAGTTGGCTATTTTATGCGGTTTTGATAGACTTAGGGGATGCCGTTGACCTCTCAACGTACCTTCTACAGTTGCTTCTAAAACAAAACCGTTTTATTGGCTCTACAACCCCTATTCATTTTGTTTGCTCCTGAATATAATTTGAATTAAGCCGATCGCACTTTTAGCACTCCCCGGTCAAAAACCCGCTTGTCAGTACCGATCGCACTGACAAACATCCGGTCTTCATAGACATCAAACGTCGCAAAACTCAGGCGGCTAGCAGAAAACTCCGTCCACTCAGAACGCCCCACCGGACGAGTCCCTCCGCCAGCACCGCAAATTAAATAAGTCGTACCGTCAATCGAGCGGGTGCGTTCGTAACTGTGTTCGTGTCCGTTGATATAAAGCTGCACGCCGTATTTTTGAAACAAAGGCGTCAAAGTCTTAATAAAAGGTTGATTCAATCCATACACGCCAGAGGAATAAATCTGGTGGTGACCGAACACAACTTTCCAGGGTGCAGTGCTTTGGCTTAACTCTTTCTCCAGCCAAACAAGCTGATTTTTCCAGTCAGCATTGTCATTGGTATCTAATGCAAAAAACTGTACCGGATCGCGCCGAAAAGTATAGTAGCGACCTTGCATATTAAAACCCGGATATTTAACTTGCGGGTCGCCGTTAGCAGTGCGAATGTCGTGATTTCCCAAACAAGCATAAAATTTAACGCCTTGCTGCAATAACGGCTGATAAGGCTTCTTAAAAACAGCATTAATTTTTTCAATTTCGCCGTTATTGTAGATATTGTCGCCGGCGAGAACAGCTATGTTAAAAGGATTTTCCCGGTGATATTGCGCCATCGCCTCAGCCACAGCATACTGACCTTCAGCGCCGGTACCGGTGTCGGCCAGCGAAATAAAGCGTAAAATAGGCGGTGAGGCCGGCAATGGGACGATCGCCCTTTGGGCCTCAAGGTTAGAAGGCACAGCAGCATTGGCGTCTCTACCCCAGGAAGTCCGAAGCTGAAGCATTTTCGAGACTCCGGCCAAACCTAGGGCGCTCAGACTGCCTAAAATTAGAAAGTGACGGCGTTTGATGCTCATGAGAAATTTGGGTAGAACTAATGAAATGATAAATTAAGGATGAGATGGCTCACCTAAAATTTATCCTGTTTAGATATATTTGTAACGCTCCAAGGCAGATAAAATGTCAGAAGAACCACTAAACCAACCAACTCCAGAACCGTTTGAATCTCCGACACCCGAGGTAGATTCCCCAGCAAAGTCGGCCGCGACTCGCACCACAGCTAAAAATGCTAGCAGTTCTGTTCCCACAAATGAGAAAATCAAAGCTTTGATGACCTCGATTGGGAATTTGGGAAAAGGGGGAAAAAAATTAGCAGCAGAACCTCCTTTGCAGCCCCAAAAGCCCGCACCAACTGCTTCCAACTCAGCAACAACTCCTCCTCCGCCTGCGAAAGTTAACAGCGTTCCCCCGCCAAAAGCTGGGGTAAAATTCGCTAAAAAGCCTGTATCTAAACCCGCGGGCGGCAGTTTTTTAGGGAAAGTCGGCGTACTTTGGCAAAGTATTGTGCGGTTAGTTCGATCGTTCCTACCTGCATCTGCGAACGCCAAGCTGTCCGATCCAATTTTAAACGCCTCCTTAGCTGCAATTCTCATCGTTGCGATCGGTTTAACTTTCAACAGTTTCTCGGCAAAACCGCCCCAGAAATTAGCAAAAGCGCCTATCCCAGCAGCACAGCTATCCCCAACCTTTGACGATTTTGTGGCGCCGGGAACAGCGAAATCCCCAGAGGCGATCGCAAATTCTCAGCCTACACCCGCTAATTTTAAAAGCAAATTGCCCGATTTAGCAGCGCCGAAAAAACCGGAACCTGTAGAAATTATCCCGCCACCGCCGCTAACGCCGGAACAGTCTCTGATTGCGGCGATTCAAAATCAAGTTGCTGAAATTACTAATCGACTGGGCGGCGGTTTAGTTAAGTCTGTTGATGCTGATTTCTCGATCGGTCTTTTGACTGTCAAAGTCGCTGAAGATTGGTACAAACTCAGCGATGTAGAGCAAAATCAGCTCGCCAGTCAAATGTGGAAAGAAGCTAACTCACTGGATTTCAGCAAATTACAAATTGCCAATTTGGAAGGAAAGTTAATAGCTAGAAGTCCGGTTGTTGGCTCGGAGATGATTATTTTAGAAAGAGGAATTAATAAAGTTTAAATTCGGGAGCATCTCCTTTTTACAAATCTATTCGTAGGGGCGAAGCATTTCGGCAGTAAATCTCTGATTCTGGTTCATAAATTATGTGCCGAAATGCTTCGCCCTTGCCACAATGAGATGCACCGTTAAATTCTCTGTATCTGCAAACAGTCAGATCCATCTGAAAGTCCAGGACGCAGCATCAAATTAGCTAGGTTTGTAGTGAGGACTTCAGTCCTCATCAAATGAGAGAAGACTGAAGTCCTCACTACGAACCTTAAAAAGTTGATTTACACCAGAGATTAAATTAATTAATTTTGAGAAAAATTGAAAAATGACAATTTTAACTCAAGTCCAACAAGTAGAAATTAAATATCCCAGCAGCGACCCAGATGCGATCGCTGAAAGCGACATCCGGCGCCATTATATAACTTACGGCTAGGTGAATCCCGCAAACCCATTTTCACCAACCTATCACCAAGTCACCCAAACCATCCCAGTCGGCACAGCCCCAAGCGGTTTGCGGCAAATCGCCCTTAGCAGCGACGGCAAAAAGCTATTTGTTACCGCACCAAACGGCGCGAACAGCAAGATTTACGCCGTTAACATCGACCCCAAAGACCGACCAATCAGCCCCGGCGCGAACCCCAAAAAATGGAATCAATTAATTGGAACTGTAACAGCCGATGAAGGCGTAGAAGGATTAGCTGCTACGGTCGATCCGCTGAAAATGACATTTACAAACAGCGGCAAAGATAGCAAAGGATTTGGGGTACTGGATATTACCAATAACGACCCCGTAAGTTTTGCTGCTACTACTCGCTATACAAATTTAGGGCTGGGTTCAACTTTTGATTACTTCGATGTGAATGAGGGAGTTTCGGTAACAGTTTTACCGGATGCGAGTTATGCGTTTGTTGTGGGTCGGAATGCGGATACGAAATTTTTCGGTCAGGAAATACCCAGCATAGATGGAGACCCGCGAGCAGGCAGCAACATCGGCATTATCAAAGACCCGCTGACAAATCCGCAATTAGTAGCGGCAACTCGACCGATTCCAGATGGATTCGCTACAGACTTAGCGCTGTCAAGTGATAGCAAGTTTCTTTACGCTTCCTATCCAAATTTAAGCGGTGCGAATGGCAAAGTTTATGTTTTTGATGTGGAGGAATTTGTCAAAACGCTGACCAACCCCAGTCAATTCCAAGTAGATAATAAAGGTCGGGGTGTTGGGCTGCCGTTGTTTAACAGCGCTACGGCACGAAATGCTACGATTGCTGACTTGGCGGCGATTCCAATTGATAATATTAATCCAGCAGTTAGTGTTGCTGCTGATTTTCAGATTCTGACCGACGCGAACAATCAATATACTTACGGCGTACCGCCGGGAAGTAAGAAAGCTCCCGTTTCTGTGACAAACCCTCGCGGTTTGGCGGCGACACCGCTGGATTGGCTGGATTTGAAAGAGCCGATAGGTACTAGCAAGAGTTCAGAAAATCCCCTTAACCCAAAGTTCCAATGGAGTTTTGACAGTCCACCGAATCAGGACATTACAGAAGTTAATCTCTTCGTCAGCCTGTTTGACGAAGGTGAGGGACTTTTGCCGTGGGATAAAGTAGTTGATTTACCAGATCCTAACGGTAACAAATTTCTCTCCGACCAAGGATTGAGCAAACCCCAGCAGTTAGGTTTACTGACAAAACCTTGGAACACATCTTCTTACCACGGTCAAGAAAACGATTTCAATCCCAACCGCATTTTAACTGCGACTTGGCAGAAAGATAGCACCAATATCGGCAAGTGGACTTTCGATGGCGGTAAAACATTTACTCAGGGAACCAATACCAGCTTTACACTTCCTCCCAGTCTCAAACTGACTGCCGGCCAGAAGTACAATTGGGCAGTTGAAGCTTGGAATAAAGAAGGAAAACGCAACGAGGAGTTTGGTAATTTCTGGACGCCGCTACCGCCAGCCCTCAACGGTGACAATACCTTCAGCAGCGTCACCGTGCTGACCCACGGCTTTAAACCTCCTTTTAGTCCTCCCTTTTTCAATAACCCTGGAATTCCTTCAGAATTTTATCAACTGGGTAATAGCATTGCCAATGCAGGTATCGACGGTGGCGGTTTGATGATGAGGTACGACCTGCCTACAGGTTACTGGGTTCCTGTCAACAAATATGGTGCAGTGCCCGGAGACTTCCCATCAGGTTTGAACCCGCAAAACGATCCGCAATATCTCACTAAATTGGAGAGTTATATAGCTCCCTACCTTGACAACAATGAACCGTTAGTGCTGCTGAATGACTGGTCGCAAAATAATGAATCGGCCGTTCCTGATTCAGGCTTCACAGAGGCGGCAGCAGATGCTTTCTTTACTTCCCTCGTGCAGTTGGATGGAGTGTTGAAGGATGAAACTAGCACGGCTAAACAAGGCGCACTTTTCAATTCCCCGCTGCACTTTGTTGGTTTCAGTCGAGGTACTGTTGTTAACAGCGAAATTATTCAGCGTTTAGGTTCTTATTTTCCTGATGCTGGCGGCAAAGAAAATTCCAATACTCGCGACCTTCAGATGACAACTTTAGACCCCCACGATTTCGATCAACCGGGGCTAGATGTGGTGACAGAGAATTTCGGCGATTTCCGCGAGCCAAAGGTTCAGGTGTGGAAAAATGTCACTTTTGCGGATAATTACTATCAGACAGTACCGAATTTATTAAGCGGTACGGTTTCGCCTGCGGGTCGGGATATTCCGAATCTCCCGTCTACTGAGAATGGGAAAACAGCCCCCGGACTTAAGTTGCCGCGAGAAGGTTGGAGGTCAGAAAATCCCGATGCTACAGCTCCGCTGTTGGGAAAACCGGATTTGTCGGTTTTTCTGGGAACTAATAAAAACAACCCAGATTATAATAAAAGTCGTGCTGGGTTTACCAAGGAAACAGATCCTACTGTTGGTATTGCTGGAAGGGGAGCTGTACACGGACGTGTTTTGAGCTGGTATGGGGGAACATCAGACCTCTTTCCAACTAACTTCCCTTTCAATGAAGACTTAGATGTTAATCCTCTTTTCCGCCGACGCGGCGATGGGTATCGCGAACCTTTATTCGATAAGGACTTTTCATTTGGCGGTACTGTTTTGACAGACTCCGCTCGCGTTAGCCCTTGGTATACGCCGGAAGAGCGTTTTGAACACGGTGTTGATGCTGCTCCTTGGGAGGGAATTGGTACGGGGTGGTTTTATTCGGTTTTGGGTGGCGGTTCGGAGTTGCGTCCCCAAACGAATGTAGAGCGTATCCCGGTTGATTTTGACAATACTTATGATGCCAGGATGCGGGGAGATGGGGCGGTTCCTACTTTGTTTAATGGCAATTTTGATGCTGTTTTCAATCCGCAGGGTGGTAATCGGACTATTTTTTCTGATGCGATTCCTGGTTGGTCTTTGCATAATGGTGAAACGTCACCGAGTGTGTCTACCAGCAATCTTGTTGATGTGAATCAGTTATCTGCAACAGAAGCTCCAGCTTTGCACGCGGAACTCGATAGAATTGGAGTCGATCGAACTCAAGCAAATTATGCTCTGAAGCTAGAATCAGGAAAAAGTATTACCCACAATCGTTTTGTTGTACCTGATTGGGGAAACTTACGGTTTGACCTCCATGTTCCCGAAGCAGAACTAGGTTCGGGAAGAAGTGTTTTGGTCACTTTGTCAGCAGCAGATGGAAGTCCTTTAGGCGTTTCATCATCGATCAACTTGAGGCGAGCGAATCGTACAAGAGGTGCATATTTAGCAGATACACAAAGGATTGATTATGGAATTCAAGGGTTTGAGACTTTCCAAGTAGAGGTGCCTGACAATTTGCGCGGTCAAGTAGCAACTCTGAAGTTTGAAGTTGTTGGTGGCGGTAATGTTTACTTAGATAATGTATTTTTTAAAAGCCAACATCTACTGTTTGGAAATCCCTCAGATGCAAGGAACACAACTGATCTTGCTATTGCGGAGCGCAATAACTATTTGCTAGAGAAAGCACAGTTTGCCACTGCTTATGATGACAGCAGTAAAACTCCTAAATGGGTAAGTTGGCAACTGAATCAAAAGTGGCTGGGTAGTGTTGCGCGCTCAAATCTCAGATTTATCGAAGATCAAAGTATTCCTGAAACTTGGGGTCGGGTCAAAAATGAGGACTACAGCAACAGTTTGTATTCAAGGGGTCATATGCTACCTTCGTCTCAGCGAACTAATAGTGAAAAGGACAACATAGCGACTTTTTTGATGACGAATGTAGTTCCACAGCATCAAGATAACAACGATCTCAGCCTAGATGAAAATCCGCAAAGTCCAGCATGGACGAGTTTTGATGATTTGCTTGCATCCACTACTAATATTGACTCAAAAGAGCTTTATGTTGTCGCTGGGGGTTATGAAAGCAATCTAAATCCTCAACGTATAAGCCATAGAGCAAGACCCAGCAGATTAACAAATCCCCAGATTCTTACAAGCAAAGGAATCAATATTCCTGGTTGGACTTGGAAGGTCGTACTGGATTTAGAGCAACCAGGACTGAATCCTGCTAATGTCACAATTGCTAACACTACAACTTACGGCATTTTGACACCCAACGAGGTTGAACCAGCTCACGTCCCAACTAATCCAAATGGATCGGTAGATGCCAATGGAGATTTCCCACTTCCAGTTCCTCACCCATTCAATACTTTGTTGGGGTTAAGTCTTCCAGACATACAAAACAAAGCTGCTTGGAGAAATTGGCAAACATGGCAACTGAGGAAATAATCGAATCATAAGGCTGATCGTCTAGACATCAAACAAATTAGCCTGGAAAGCTTGCTTAGCATACCAGGCTATTGACTTTTAATAAAGTCTATGAGTTGAAGATGATTTGACTTTTTCTTATATCAAATCAATCTTAGACCGTGCTAATGAGATAATCAAAGTATATCCTACCATCTCCAATACCCTTTTCCAGCAAAACCGATCTATCAATCCCTTTAGGAGCAATCGTCATTCCTAATAGTACCATCAGGCATAATGGTATTGCAGAAAATCACACGACCTTCTCCGGTGGCTGCAAATTCTGCACCCATTAGATTGGCTCTAGTCAGGTTAGTATCAATCAATCGCGTACAATGCAGGTTGGCTTCTCTCAAGTCGGCATCAACCAGTTCGCCTCCCAGTTCGGCATAATCTAAGATAGCGTCCCTCAAATCGGCAGCAATCAATATAGTACCCAATAGGATAGCAGATTCTAGGTTCGTACTACTCAAATTAGCACCGCTGAGATTAACAAAACTCAAATCGGCTCTAGTCAAGTTAGCACCGCTGAGATTGATACCACTCAACTCATTCTGACCTGGTGGGAGGTCTCTAATATCACCCACGTTAGCAACGTTTAAATCAGCATGACTTAAATCAACTCCAGGGAAATTTCTCTCTCCCGCAGCGTAACGCCTATATAGTTCTTCAACATCCATAGCTGTCTTGTTCAAGCTGTTTATACTTTTATAATAGCACTGTCACTTTTACTTTTACTTTGTATCAAAACAAAGCTGCTTGGAGAAGTTAGCAAACATGGAAGCTGACTGTTAAGCAAATCGAGGAGTTGACTGAGCTTAACTTTTTCTCAAATATCCCCGACGAGATTGAGGAAATAATCGAATCAGAAAGTTGATGGTCTAAATTTCAAATAAATTAGCCGGGAAAGCTGACTTTGCTTACCAGGCTATTAACTTTTAATTAATTAAAACCTAGCGAATATAAATAATTGATCGAAGGCAAAAATATCTAAAAAGCCACTCCATCAAGCATTACTATTACACGCTATTACACAAATTATTTAGGCTACTCATACTCTTCATTATTAATAGTACCATCAGGCATAATTGTATCACTAAAAACTACATACCCATCTACATGAACTTGAAATATTGCCCCCCTCAAATTAGCTCTGGTCAAGTGAGCATAAGCTAATCTCGTACAAAACATACTGGCTTCTCTCAAGTCAACATCAATTAGGTTGCATGCCAGTTCAGCATAATCTAGGATAGCATCACTCAAATTAGCACCAGTCAATATCGTGCATTCTAGAGTAGCAGACTCTAGGTTTGCACTGCTCAAATTAGCACCGCTGAGGTTAACACAAATCAGTCTGGCTCCGGTCAAGTTGGCACCGCTGAGATTGATACCGCTCAAATCATTTTTACCTGGTTCGAGTTCTTCGGGATATCCCACTTTATCAAAGTTTAAGTCAGCATGACTTAAATCTACTCCTGAGAAATCCCTTTCTCCCGCAGCATATCGCCTATATAGTTCTTCAACGTCCATAGCTTTCTTGTTCAAGCTGTTTATACTTTCATAATAGCACTGTCACTTTTACTTTACTTTATTGGGGTTAAGTCTTCCAGACATACAAAACAAAGCTGCTTGGAGAAACTGGCGAACATGGAAGTTGACTGTTAACCAAATCGAGGAGTTGACTGACCTTGACTTCTTCTCAAATATTCCAGACGAGATAGAGGAAATAATCGAATCATAAGGCTGATCGTCTAGACAGCAAACAAATTAGCCTGGAAAGCTGACTTGGCTTACCAGGCTCTTGACTTTTAATAAAATTTAGAAGCAGCAAAAGGGAATACTTCTAGTTTAGATCCTAACCGCGTTGGCGGTTGCTATACTTATTTCTTTCGGGCCAATTTTTACTATTAATAGTGCCATCAGGCATGATCGTATCGCAAAAAATTAAACCATCTTCTTCTGTCATGACTTGAAATGTTGCCCCCATCAAGTTGGCTCTGGTCAGGTCAGTACCAATCAATCGCGTACAAAATATACTAGCTTCTCTCAAGTCAACATCAATTAGATTGCATACCAGTTCGGCATAATCTAAAATGGCTTTCCTCAAATCGGCACCAGTCAATATCGTACATTCAAGGGTGGCAGAGTCTAGGTTCGCACTACTCAAGTTAGCACCGCTGAGATTAACACAACTCAGATTGGCTCTAGTCAAGTTAGCACCGCTGAGATTGATACCACTCAACTCATTCTGACCTGGTTGGAGGTCTTCCATGTATGTCACGTTAGCAATGTTTAAATCAGCATGACTTAAATCAACTCCAGGAAAATCTCTCTCTCCCGCCGCGTAGCGTCTATATAGTTCTTCAACATCCATAGCTGTCTTGTTCAAGCTGTTTATACTTTTATAATAGCACTGTCACTTTTACTTTTATTTTGTATCAATACAAAGCTGCTTGGAGAAGTTAGCAAACATGGAAGCGGAAATAATCGAATCATAAGGCTGATCGTCTAGACATCAAACAAATTAGCCTGGAAAGCTTGCTTAGCATACCAGGCTATTGACTTTTAATAAAGTCTAATTTTCATTTTTATTAATACTGCATTTACTAAAGCTCAATATTAGCCGATCGCCCTTTTAGCCCTTTGACCCCTTCTGCTCTTCAAAAGTACGATTCGACATACATAATTTAATTTAAAAAAAGCGACATCCATTTTGTTGCTCTCAAAAAAAAGGGAAGTCTATTTACCTTAACTATTGTTACGCACTCTGCCATCGGGCATGAGGGTTTCCTCAAAATGGCAATCTCGAAATTTAACCCCGAATATATCATCTTTCACACCGAAGTCGGCTTCCCGGAAGTCCGTTTTAGTCAACTTGGCTTCATCAAAATCAACACTGTGTAACCTAGCTCCCTTGAAGGTTGCCTCCGTCAAATTATTGCAGATAAAGCTGAAACTGCCTATTCTTGCCTTATTCAATTTGGCTCTACTGAAATCGGCACAGAAAAAACGACTCTCAAATAACCCAGCTCCCGTAAAGTCGGCTCCGCTCAAATTGGCATGGGCAAAAACTGATTGGAAGAAACCGGTTTCCCGCAAAATAGCATTGCTCAAATCTGCTCTTTCAAAATTGCTTTGATCGAAATCAACCCTAGTCAAGTCAGCTCCTCCCAAAATCACTCCATTCATGTAGGGCCCGAGCTCTTGGATATTACTATTACGCAAAATAATACCGCTCAAATCCAATCCTTTTAATTGTCCGAGCTCCCAAGACCTGCGTTCCCGGCTGCAATTGGGACTCTCTACCATCAAGCCGCTAAAATTTCTTTCCCCAGCCGCATAACGATTGATGATATCTGTAAACAGCATCTTTTGCATTTGGAAAATAGCGGTATCTATCTGCGCTCCCTGAAAGTTGGCACGTTTAGTTTTCGCGCCAACCAAGTATGTCATGCTAAAATTTGCCGAGGTACAATTAGCATCAATCAAATAAGCATCCGTCAAATCAGCTCCCCACAAATTAGCGTGACTGAGATTAGCACCTTCCAAGTCAGCCAGTCCTAAGTCAGCATCACTGAAGTCAGCTTCTTCTAAGCAAGCATTACTTAAGTTAGCGCGACTGAGATTAGCAGTGCTCAGGTTAGAAGAAGCTAGATGCGCTCCGCTGAGATTGGTTTCTCTCAAATTAGCACCTCTCAAATCAGCGCCACTGAGCTCGATGCCACTCAAGTCCATGTTTGCTAGATTGGCATCGACCAAGCTAATTTCCGAGAAATCTCTCTCGCCATCGGCATAGCGTCTGAGCAATTCTTCAGCGTCCATAACTTTCGACCTTTATCTATTTACACTCTTAATAATACTACTTTTAAAAAAGCTATTCTACTCCCGGGATTACACTATTCCAAATAGTACCATCGGGCATGATGGTATCTTTAAAGTGAGCATCTGTAAAAATAGCCATTTCAGATTTGTTAGCTCTAATTTCATCCAGATCCAACTCAGTACCAAAAAAGTTAGTTCTCGTCAAGTCAGCCCGATAAAAACGAACTCTATCTTTAAACTTAGCATTCCTAAAATCACTATCGGTTAAGTTAGCATCATCAAAACTTGTCTCAATCATCTTGGCTCCACTTAAGTTTGCTCTACTCAAATTCGCGTCGTAAAACTTAGTCTCCTGCAAATCGGTTTGAGTCAAATTCGCCCCTGTCAAATCCGCTCTGCCAAAGTTAGCTCGCCACAGACAAGCTCCGCTCAGGTTAGCCCCAGTCAAATCAGCATTTTCAAAATGTGCGCGGGCCAAGTCAAGGTCGCTCAAATCTGAGCCACTAAAATTGATTCCTTGTCCGTACAAAACCAGATGTAGCAAGTCACTTTCCCTGAAGTTAGCTCCACTCAAGTTCACTCCACTTAAGTAGCGCTCCTTAGATTGCTGGTCGCTCAAGTACACTTGAATTAGAGACCACAACTGTTTTCTACTGTTGTATATTCTGATATATTCTGCTTCTTTTTCTTCTTCGTTCATGACTTTATTTCTAGAATCTGTTGAGAATAAAAATGACGGATTAGTCTTCACTATTCCAAATAGCGCCATCGGGCATGATGGTATCTTTAAAGTAAACGTCTTTGAAAACAACCCTTCCAGGTTTGTGATCGTTAACTTCACTTATTTTAAATTCAGTGCCAAAGAAGTTAGCTCTCGTCAAGTCACACTTAGAAAAACCCACCCCATTTTGAAACTTAGCATCCCTAAAATCACTATCAATTAAGTCACAAAAACCAAACCCGGTGTCAATCATTTTGGCTCCACTAAATTTGCATCTACTCAAATTAGTCATGTGAAAACCAGTTTCCTGTAAGTCACTTCTGCTGAAATTTGCCCCAGTCAAATTCGCTCTGCGAAAGTTAGCCCGCCACAGACAAGCTCCGCTCAGGTTCGCCCCACTCGAATCCGCATCTTCAAAATGCGCGTAGGCCAAGTCGAGGTCGCTCAAATCTGAGCCACTAAAATTGATTCCTTGTCCGTAAAAAACCAGCCGTTGCAAGTCACTTTCCCTGAAGTTAGCCCCACTCAAGTTTACTCCACTAAAGTAACCATCCTTACACTGATCGCCGGTCAAGTTCACTTGAATTAGAGAAAAGTCTCTCTCCCCTGACCACAACTGTTTTCTACTGTTGTATATTCTGATATATTCTGCTTCTTTTTCTTCTTCGTTCATGACTTTATTTCTAGAATCTGTTGAGAATAAAAATGTTGATACTACTAAAATAGCTCAATCTTTGAAGGCTCACAAGGAAGAACAGCAAGCGCGGCTGGCAGCGGAGTCAGCTTTGCGATCGCTCTTAACTCAAGTTTTAAATTCTGGGATGAATCTGGAACAGGTGGCGCAAATGATGAATTTATCGACTTTGGAGGTGAGACGATTGGTTGGAGAAAACTTTTGAGTGCATTGACAACAGTAAGGTGCGCGGGAGCACCTTACTTGACAAAATATTAACAGTCAGCAGTCAAGAATTAATATCATGTCCCGTCGAACGACCATAATAAGATTGGTTTGTAGTGAGGACTTCAGTCCTCGGATTTGGATGCGGACTTGCATTCCTCACTACAAACCATTTTTAGGGCTGATAATTGACACGGTGTGACTAAAGTCTTCACTAGAAACGGTTTTTAGCGTAATTGACAGGGCATATAGCCTTTCTCAAAAAGATGAGGTATAACTGACAGCTCGATAACCGCTTAGACGTATAGGGCCCAAGCCCAACAACATACCTCATATGAGAGCTAGATTCGCTATAATATCAATTATTATTTGAAAGGCTTGTTAGTAGGTTTAAAACCTTGTTTTTGAAAATAGGTTTTAAATACTTCGTGAGCAATTGGTGCGGCCGAGACGGCACCAAATCCTCCGCCTTCGACTATAACTGCGATCGCAACTTCCGGCTTGTCAGCGGGTGCAAAACCCACATACATCGAATTGTCAGGATGACCTGGCATTTCCACAGTCCCTGTCTTACCAGCACTTAAAGGAATTGTACCGTCATTCAGACCGCGGCCTGTACCCTTTTTCACCACGTCCATCAATCCTTCTTTAATCACCTTTAAAGTAGAAGGTTTAATTCCTGTGGGGATTTTTTTCGTGAGGGGTGTATTGGTTTGAGATGCCAACAAGTGCGGCTGCACTCGCGAACCGCCGTTAGCAATTGTTGATACCATAACTGCTAATTCTAGGGGAGTACAAAGTACCAAGCCTTGACCGATCGCCATTGTGACGGTATCGCCCACATACCAATCTTCCTTGTACATTTTCTTTTTCTCTGCTGGCGTGGGCACTTGACCGTGATTGGCGCCGTCTATCCCCAAAATATCTAAATTAATCGTCCCGCCAATGCCCATTTTAGACGCCCATTTCGACATTTGTTCCGGGCCTGCCGCCATGCCTACTTGATAGAAAAATGTATTGCTGCTAAAGGCCAAAGCATCGCGAAAACCGATAACACCTTGACCCGCGCCGTGTTCGTTGAAAGAAATGCCACCGATCGTAATTGAAGAGGATGATACTAAAGTCGAGTCAGGAGAAAACTTGCCCGATTCCATCCCTGCGACAGAAGTTACAATCTTAAAAGTGCTGCCGACTGGATAGCCTTGAACTGCCCGATTTAAAAATGGTTTTTCTGGCCCTTGCAGTCGATCCCATTCTGTTTGAGTCACCTTGCGGGTGAAAATGTTGGGGTCAAATGTCGGCCAACTAGCCATTGTTAAAAGCGCTCCGGTTTTCACGTCGATCGCTACAACGGCACCCAGGCGATCGCCCAAAGCTTTTTCGGCAGTTTTTTGCATATCTAAATCTAAAGTTAGCTGCACGGGTTTGCCGGGAATAGGCTCTTTTACGCCTAAATCTTGAATTTCCTCGCCCTTAGCGTTCACCTCGATCAAACGGTTCCCCCAAACGCCTTCTAAAGTTGGATTGGCTAACTTTTCAACTCCCATTTGACCGACGATCATCCCCATTGGATATGCAGGATTAGCTTTTAATTCGTCTAAAGTAGCTTCACCGACGTACCCCAAAAGGTGAGCTGCTAATTGCTGGTTGGGATTGTCGCGGCTCGATTCTACGCGAATTTCAACTCCCCGCAAAGTATTGCTTTGTTCTCCCAAAGCGACGAAAGTAGCGACATCGATATCTTTACTAATTCGCACTGGCAGGGCTGATTTGTAGCCGGCTACATCGATTTTTTTGATGATTTCGGTGGCGGGAAGTTTGACGATCGGGCTCAGTGTAGCCGCGACTTCTTGCCAATCCTTTGCCGATCGCTCTTTTGGCCACAAATACACCGATCGCGATACGCGGTTCGCCGCCAAAATTTTGCCGTTGCGATCTAAAATTTGACCGCGAGTCGCTGCGACTGAGACAGGGCGAATGCGGTTATTTTCCGCCCGCTGTCGGTTGTAGGCTCCCTGTACCAGTTGCAATTCGGCTAGACGAAACATCGGCATCGTCACTAATGTAGTGACTATCAGCATAAAAATCATCACTTGGAGCGATCGACTCCGTTGCTGTGCAGGATTGTCCGAGGTATTTTTGTTTAATCGGACTTTAGAGTTAAAAGAAAAATCGCTAGCCATATTAATTAATCTGCTCTTTGATTGAATTAACAGGCAGATCTAATTCTCATCCGGATTATTTCGGGGAGGATACAGCGATGACAACTTTTAGCTCTTTAGTGACCGACATAAATATGCCTATTGGCAGATACATAAATACGTAAAATCCCGTACAGTTCTTGTTCTACAATTTCCTATTTATTTTCCTATTAGCATAAATAATTGCTTGAAAGCCTCTGGGTTTGGCGTAGAAATTAAAATCAGACGATTCATTACTCCAATCCTCGGACTTCCAGGTAGAGGTTGCCCTCAAGCGGTCAACTGTCAACTAAGAGGGCTCTCACGGGGGCACTGCCCCTACAACAGATCAACTGTCAACTGTCAACTGTCAACTGTCAACTGAATGAACGACGCATAGGCTGTCACCTTAATATCAATTCCAGTAATATCTCCACCGACAACAACAGCCGTTGCTCCTAAATTCAATGCTTTTTGAGCCATGGAGGGCCCAGAGATTCCGCCTTCGCAGATAACGGGAATCTTGAGCTTTGCTACCATTTGCGCTAGCAAATCAAATCCGGGCGGCGAGAAACTTTCTGTTTGGGGTGTGTAGCCAAAAAGAGTAGTACCGACAGTATCTGCACCAGCTTCAGCAGCGGCGATCGCAGATTCTATAGTATCTACATCCGCCATGACTAATTTCCCTAATTCTTTGTGAATGCGATCGATTAACGTCTTTAAGTCTTCGCCAGCAGGGCGGTTTCGCAAAGTCGCGTCAATGGCGATAATATCTGCTCCTGCAAGTGCGATCGCCCGTGCGTCTTCAAACCGAGGAGTAATGTAAATCTCGCATCCCGCCAATTGCTGCTTCCAAATGCCAATTACGGGAGCCGATACCTGTTGTCGCACCGCTGCAACGTGAGCCGGGGTGTCAATCCGCACGCCCGATGCCCCTCGATTGATGGCGGTGCGAGCCATTGCTGCAATCACGATCGGATCGTGCAGCGGCGAATCAGCAGGTGCTTGACAAGAAACAATTAATCCTGTGGGAATTTGACAGTTAATCATGGGGAATTGGGGAATGGGGAATGGGGCATGGGGCATGGGGCATGGGGCATGGGAATGGGGCAAACAGGGCATTGGGAATTGGGCTTTTTTTGTAATTTATTCCCTGTGTCCTATTGAACTCAAATAGGCGTTAAGTTTTGGTAGTAATTTATCAACAATTGGTTTAAATTTGCTTACTTCTTCGCTGGTGATAAGGTGTCTAGCATAGGCTAATCTTAACCAGTTTACGGTTTCGTACAAAGAGCCTCTGGCAATTTTTACAAAACGCCGATTATCTTGATCATTATAACGACCTCTTCCTTCAGCAATATTAGCACAGACACTATCAGCAGACCGAACTATCTGTTTGCCCATCGTATCTTTTGTGAAGTAATCCCATTTTTTAACAATCTCCCAAATCTGATTCGCCAAACTTTCCGCCAACTTATAAACTTCTAATTCCTCAAAATCAGGTCTTCCCATAATTACCTCAAAAACTCAATTATATTAAATGCCCCATGCCCCATACCCCATGCCCCATGCCCCATGCCCCATTATCCATTAATCCCGGCCATTAAAGAAAGAATTTTGTCAAGCAATTGCTCGGGGTGAATCGGTTTAGCCAAACAATCGTTAGCTCCCGCCGTCACAAAAGATATTTCATCTGCGGGAATTTCTTTAGCGCTTAAAGCCAGAATTTTGAGATTTTCAGTAGCGGGTTTTTGGCGAAGTTGTTGAATTATTTCGCAGCCGTTCATCCCGGGTAAACGCATATCCACAATCACAGCATTGGGCTGCAAAAGTTCAATTTGTTCTACCGCCGCCGAGCCTTCAATCATCCACACTACCTGCATTCCTGCGGCTGTCAGGATATCGCAAATCAGCATGGCAGTTTCTTCATCTTCTTCTACGAGGACGAGGCTGCCCCGCAAGGAGGAAGAGTGCAGCGGTAAAGATGAATTCGATTTTTCATATTTGAATTTTGTGGATTCATCTTTGCTTTTAGTTTGCATTGGTATAAAAACTGTAAAAGTAGAGCCAACATCAACTGTAGAGTTGACTTCGATCGCGCCGCCGTGAAGTTCTACTAACTGTTTCGTTAATGCCAATCCCAAACCCGTGCCGCCGTATTCGCGGCGGTATGGGGAATCTAACTGCTGGAATTTTTGAAACAAGAGCGATCGCTGATCTTCGGGAATTCCAATGCCGGTATCTTTGATTTGAAAAACAGCGGTGCTACCTGGGGGTGCAGTACCGGGCTGTCGCACTGCTGGCGTCCGAGTTTTATCTTCTGTCACCCACACTCGCAGGACGATTCGCCCGCCTTCGGGAGTAAATTTAATCGCATTTCCTAAAAGATTGAACAGAATTTGTCTCAAGCGGCGCGGGTCTGCGGTGAAGCGATCGCACTCTTGTTTGATCCGCTGTTCTTGCACGAGTTCCACGCCTTTAGCTATAGCTTTTTCTTTGAAGGCGTGCAGGCTCTGAGAAGCTAATTTAGAAATTGAAAATTCACTAATTTTTAATACTGCTTTTCCTGCTTCTACTTGCGATAAATCTAAAATATCGTTAATTAATTCTAATAAGTGGTCGCCGCTGTCCCGGATAGTTTGCAGGTACTGTCGCTGTTTGGCAATTGGTACTTCTTTGGTGCCAACTTTGCCGTAAGACCACCGCAGCAGCGTGTCCGAAATGCCGATGACGCAGGTGAGGGGAGTCCGCAATTCGTGGCTCATAGCTGCCAAAAATTCGCTTTTGGCGAGGCTGGCAGACTGGGCGGTAGCAAGGGCATCGCGCAGTTCTTGCGTTCGCTCTATGACGCGCTGTTCAGAGGTACACTTTTGCTGCTGGACTTCTGCATAAAGTTCGGCTTGGTAAATGGCGATCGCCAAATGTTCTGCTATTTGCCGCAAAAATGTTTTTTTGCTTTCTTCCCACTCGCACACAGTACACTGGTGGGCGATTAGCAGCCCCCACAATTCGTCTTGAACTACGATCGGTACTAGCAACTTTGCGCGCACCTTCGCCCGCCGCATCAACTCTAAAAAACAAGAGTGCGAAGAGTAAGTTATTTCCACATCAGTGACGCACAAAGCCAAACCTTTGCGATATTTCTCTCTGTCAATGACTCCATCGGGAAAACACTGGGCGCCTTCACTAAAATCCAGTACAGACGAGATAGCATCGCTGGCTAAAGCTTCGTAGGTAACGCGACCTAAATACAAGTAAGAACCGGGATTTTCTTTGACTTCGCCAGAAACCGCCATAGGTATTTCTTTACCTAATTCGGCATGGTGGGGGGCTGGCACTTTTTCAAATTGATAAATTAACAGGCGATCGACATCCAAAAACTCTCGCACTCTCGAAACTGCTTTTGACAAAATTACTGGTAATTCCAAACTCTGGCGGATTTGAGTTGTCACCTGATTCAAAAGTCGCTCTTGTTCTAGCTGCTGCTGCAAAGCATCTTCCACAGACTGACAAAATGAAATGCAGGGACTGGCAATTTGTAAGTGATTGACGGCTTCGGCAATCTGGTGGTGTAGCGTTTCTGGAGCGATCGGTTTTAACGCTGAGTTTCCCTCTATTTCTGTTGGGAGCTTTAGGGGCAGGGGACTGTTTTTGCTGGCATCGGTAGCGAGAAGATCCAGCAAATTTAGGGTGAATTCGCTTTGCAAAATTGCCGAGTTCGGCTGTATGTTGTTAATTGCTTGTTTGAGGGCGCGAATGTCAATTTGTCTTGGCGGTGCGGGCGTTATTTCTGCGAGTTTGTCTGCGAGGGGAGAGAGGAATTTGGCGATCGCCCCTGGATCGAAAGTCAAATCCACATTTAATTGCGAAGTGAGATGTTTTTCACTGTGTTTGCGTCCGTTTGTTGCCAACTCATCTAATGCCTCGCCCCGCAGCAGCGCGCTAAACCGAGCTGATACCACTGCTGCAAACCTTTGGGACGAGTTTCCTTCCCCATTTTCAGGATTGGCGATCGCATCGTCGGCGAGCCAAATCGCCCCCGGGAGTTCAGCCATTTGCTCTAACAACTGGTAAGCAGCCTCAAAGGTTGCGATCGGCAAAGTTCGATTTAAGGTTTTTGGTTTCAATCTAGGTATTTTCCCGGTTGTTTTAAAGGACAAAATATGAATGCCGCTGTTTTGGGGAGGGAACCAGGGGCGCAGCAGACGGGGCCGCTCCAAAAGACTTGAGATCAAAGAAGTCAGTCGATTTTAGATCTTAGATTTTAGATTTTAGATTTACTTGCAGCTTCGTGAATCACCGGAGCAGGAACTTCGAGCTAAGATTTTGGGCTGCTCGCAACTTAAGTCGCGCGCTTGTATCCGTTTTTCTGCGGTGTCGTGACTCAAATAACGTAGCCAGTTAAGGCTGAGGCTGGTCAACACAGCTTGCGAGATATTACTCTTACAAGCTCAGTTCTTTTAAGACTGGGTTGCTGACTACTTTAAACAATCTTAATCCAGTATAATATCAATATATAATTTGTTAACTTCTACTTAACACTATCCGGGTAAATGAGCAATCCAACTCAACTCACCCCCGATTTCACGATCGGACATCTGCCGTGTCACCACTTCCAAGTCAGTGCTGCAACTCCAGGACAGGTAGTGGCTCAAAGATTCGAGCAAGAACCAGACCTACCGGGAGTGATTATTACTCACGAATCACAGGTATTGGGCATGATTTCTCGCGTCAAATTTCGAGAACAAATGAGTCTCCCCGATCGCGTAGAAATTTACGGTCAGCATCCGATTCGAGCCTTGTTAGATTTTATGAGAATACCGCCTTTGCTGATGGAGGAAAACTGGAAAGTTGAGGATGCCGTACAAGCGTCTCTCAACAGGCATAAAGATTTAATTTATGAACCAATTATTGTGGTAATGGACAATCAGAGTTTCCGCCTTTTGGACGTTCGGACTCTGGTGATTGCCCAGTCTAAAATTTTAGCTCAAGCTAACAAGCTTATTCAAAAATACAGAGTAGAAAGACAGAAATATATGGGAATCATTCAACAAGAACAGGCAAAATTTTATGAATGCCAGGAGTTGCTAAAATCCCAACACCTTCAAGCCCAAGTATTGCAGAATACTCCGAGTCGCGAGCAAGTGACACTGGTCAAACAAGCTGAAGAAATTTCTCAAATAAATCAGCGATTTGTGAGGATTGCGAAGTTAATTTCTTCAGAAGGCCGCCAAGCATTTCAAGCTACTTTTCAAGGTGCTAATTCTATTTGCAATAATACACAGAAAATTTTGGGTATTAGCAAAGCAATAGCTAATGATTTAGAAACGGTTAACCGCACTTCCCGAACCATCGGGGAGGCGATCGAACAAGTCAGGCATTTAGCAGTACAGGTGGCTGTAGTTACCAATCAAATGGGAAATCAGCCCAGCGGTCTGAGCAAGGTGAGTTTGGAAATTGGCAGACTGGCAAGTAAAACTTTTGAATTGGGGACCCAAATCGAGCAAATTGCCAGCCGATTTAAACTTCGGGTTCACGAACTCACGGAGGCAGCAAGAGCGGGTGCTAATGTAGCTAAATCGGTGACCATCAAGATCGATCGTGCGGAAATGGCTTTGTTAGAGTTGGAGGAATTAATAGCGGAAAAAGATTTCAATTCACCGACCGCCATTAAAGAAAATTTGGGAGTTAAAAAAAGTGTTGTTGCTCATTCTTTAGTTAAAGATTTAGAAGACGCTGAAGCTGAAATTTCTGAATGGGAAGATATAGTTAAGCAGCAAGATTCATCGCAATATCTGATTCAAAAAATTCAGCAGGCGCTGAAGTCGAAAAAGCCCTAAAATTCTAGGGCTCATCTGATTTAACTTTTCGATATGTATAGCCTTTCTAGCTCTCATATGAGGTACGAATGGGCATGGGGCATGGGCCAAACAGGGCATAGGGCATGGGGCATAGGGCATGGGGCATGGGGCATGGGGCATGAGGCATCGGCCAAACAGGGCATACTCACTACGCTTGAGAACCGCTATATAGGAGAAGGAGAAGGAAAAAGGAAGACGCCTTGAGTTATCGTCGTGATATCTGGAAAAAAGCTCGTGTTTCAAGAACTTCATAATCGTCGGGGCGGTTGGTCTGAAAAAATAAAAAGTAACAATTTTACAATTTGCACAATACTATTTGTTTGAAGGAGGTTAATACGAATAAATTAAGAGTTAGGCAACGCTATTTGCATCACAAGATTTTGATTTAAAGTCACAAGAATTGGTCAAATAACAGGCTAGGCTTATGAAAATTTTGCTAGTAGAAGATGACACAATTACAATCAATTTGCTGACCAGAGCGCTGAATGCTCATAATTACAATGTGAATACGGCGGAAGACGGCGAAACAGCCTTGCAGTTGGCACAAGCCTACGATTACGACTTGATTGTTTTGGATGTGCTGATTCCTAAACTCGACGGTATTAGTTTGTGTCGGGAATTGCGATCGTCCGGCTGCCAAATGCCGATTTTATTGCTGACAGCGCTAGATAGCAGTAACGATCGAGTCCAAGGTTTAGAAGCGGGTGCAGACGATTATGTGGTCAAACCCTTTAATCTCCAAGAATTAATTGCTCGAATTCGGGCTTTGCTGCGCCGGGGTAAGGCAAGTTTGTCGAGTACAAGTTTGACTTGGGAAAAACTGCAAGTCAACCCGGATACTACGGAAGTAACTTATGGCGAAAAAGTTCTGCATTTGACTCCCAAAGAGTACAATCTGCTGGAACTTTTTCTGAGAAATCCCCGGCGCATTTTCAGCCGCAGTGCCATGCTCGATCGCATTTGGTCGGCGGGCGAATTTCCTCAAGAAGAAGCCGTTACCGCTCATATCAAGGGGCTGCGGCACAAGCTGAAAGCAGCCGGGATGACTGTAGATTTAGTGGAAACGGTGTATGGATTGGGCTACCGGCTCAAAAGTCTGCCGGAGGAGATTGAGAGTCCAAAAGTTGCCCGGGATACGGCAGAAACTGCTAAAAGTCAAGAAAATGTACCTGCTGAATCGATCGCACACAGCCAGGAATTAAGCAACGATGAGCGCCGCCTCCAAGTCCTGAGTGTGGTTGCGGAAATTCGGGGCAAGTTAAAAGCTAATTTTATCGAAAAGGTGGTGATATTCGATCGCGCGATCGCCCAACTGAAAACCGGAACCTTGGACAACCAACTGCGGCGGGAAGCCCAGGAGCAAGCTCACAAATTAGTCGGTTCTTTGGGAACTTTAGGGCTGCCTAAAGGTTCGGAAGTTGCGCGCAAGATCGAACAGTTGTTCAAGGCCCAAAACATCTTTAAACCGGAGACTGCTCAGCAGATTGAGGATTTTCAGGATTTGCTCAAACAGATATTCGATCGCCCGCCGGAACCTGAAAGCGAGCTGGTTACTGCGGTTTCCAAAAAGCGCCGCATTCTGATCGTTGATGATGATACTTTGCAGAGCGATCGACTAAAAGCAGCAGCATCCGGTTCGGGCTTTGAGATAGAAGTTGCCACATCTGGGCAATCCGCAAGAAGCGCGATTTCTCAACAGCCTCCCGACGCGATTTTACTGGATTTGACATTTTCCAGAATTCAGGAAAACGGACTTACTCTCCTAGCCGAGCTCCGCACTGAAAAACCTGATATTCCAGTGATGATTTTTAGCGGGAACAATCAATTGAGCGATCGAATTGAAGTTGCTCGTTTGGGAGCTTCCGGCTTTTTACACAAATCTATCTCCCCAGCAGATATACTCAAATCAGTCGCCCAGGTTCTCGATCAAACAGGTGCTGCTGAAGCCAAAGTTATGGTGGTAGACGATGATGTGCATCTATTGGCTGCACTGAAAGTGATTCTACAACCTTGGGGATTGCAAGTCACAACATTAGATCGGCCCGAAAAGTTCTGGGAGGTACTCGAAACCACTTGTCCAGATTTGCTAATTTTAGATGTGGAGATGCCTGGTTACAGCGGTATCGAGCTGTGTTTGGCAGTGCGAAACGATTTGCGCTGGAGCAAGCTTCCCGTGCTATTTTTGACCGCTCATTCTGAGTCGGAAATAGTGCGTCAAATGTTTGTCGCGGGTGCTGATGACTACGTGAATAAGCCGATCGTGGAACCGGAATTAATTGCTCGCATCCTGAATCGTTTGGAGCGGACTCAACTCCGACACAAACTTGCTCTGACACAGCGGTAAGTTAAACAGTTGACAGTTGACAGTTGACAGTTGACAGTTGTCACGAAGGAAGAAGGAAGAAGGAAGAGTTGACAGTTGACAGTTGACAGTTGACAGTTGACAATCAAAAATCTTCAATCCCCAATCGAAAATCCAAAATCCAA
>NZ_JAEQCT010000055.1:0-83653 GCF_020738205.1 Microcoleus sp. PH2017_24_DOB_U_A | reverse complement strand
TGACAGTTGACAATCAAAAATCTTCAATCCCCAATCGAAAATCCAAAATCCAAAATCCAAAATCGTTTGACAGTTGACAGTTGACAGTTGACAGTTGACCGCAAGAGGGGGATCTGGCCTCAACGGTAAACGATAGATACAAAAGTTGTTAGGCGATTGTTGACACCTAATGATGCAGCGGGCGTCCGAAACGCCGGTAAGCTTTCGCCAAAACTTGGGATTATTAAATTCTAGGATTCGGACGCGATGGCGTCGAGGGATGGAGAGCCCGGTCATTTAACAATACAGGCTGATTTAGATCAATGTTCACAATCAAATGAAAGCAATGGTATTAACGTCAGAGAAAGGCGATCGCGATGACACCGACTGCGAATTAATTTACGCTCCGGCTTCGATTCAACCTCACGGCATCCTGTTGGTGGTGGAATCTACTGTGTTGAAGATTTTGCAAGTTAGCAATAATACTTTTAAGGCGATCGGCATTTACCCGCAAGAACTTTTGGGCAAGTTTTTACATGGATTTGTCGAGACTGAGGAAATTAAGGCGATTCAAAAAGCTTTATGTGAAAACAGCAATCAAACTAACGATATCAGCTTATCATTCAAAATTCAAAACCGCAAGTCTTTTTTTCATGGGACGCTGTATCAATTAAGTTCGGTATTAATTTTTGAACTAGAGCAGGTTGTTTCCCCAAAAGCGAGCAATTATTTCAATTCTTATCATTTAGTCCAAAAGCCGATCGACAAAATCCACAACACGCCAAACCTGCAATTGCTGTGTCAGACAGTGGTAGAAGAGGTGCGGAGGATGATTGGGTTCGATCGGGCGATCGTCTATCAATTTGATGCCACAGGTGCGGGAAAAGTCGTCGCCGAAGATAAAGCAGAAAATTTGGCTCCTTTATTGGGAATGCACTATCCGGCTGCGGATATTCCCCCGCAGGCTAGAAAGCAGTTCACCATGAATTTAATTCGATTTATTCCCGATATTCACTATCAGGCTGTAGAACTAATTCCTGAGTGCAATCCGCTGACCGGTCGCCCCCTGGATATGGGCTTATCTTTGTTGAGAACAGTTTCGCCTTGCCACGTTCAATATCTCAAGAATATGAACATTGGCGCTAGCATGACCGTGACATTAATCAAAGATCGAAAACTCTGGGGATTGATCGCCTGTCACCACCGAACACCAAAGTATATCAACTACGAAACCAGAACGGCTTGCGAACTGGTAGCAAAGTTTGTAAATCTAGAACTCAGCTACAAACAAGATAGCGAAGACCGGGACTATGCAATTAATTTAAAAGAAATTTGCCATAAATTCATCGCTGAAATTTCTCAATCACACTGCTTTGTAGAAGGTTTACTTAAATCCCGAGATGAATTGCTGGCATTAGTGGGCGCTATCGGTGGAGTTGTCTGTGCCAATGAAAATCTAACAGCCATTGGCACAACCCCAGAATTGGGAGAAATCAGAAACTTAATAGCTTGGATAAAACCTCAAATAAATAATGATGTTTTTTATACAGATTCTCTCTCAAAACTGTATCCGCCATCGGAGAAATTCAAGAAAATTGCTAGCGGTTTGCTGGTGCTTGCCATATCCGAGATGCAAAATTATTACATTTTGTGGTTCCGTCCCGAAGCAATTCAAACTGTCAACTGGGCAGGCAAACCCGACTGGCCAATTGAATTTAAACCGGATGGCACCCCATTGATGTCTCCTCGCACTTCCTTTGAGTTGTGGCAAGAAACTGTGAGGTCAAAATCTTTGCCTTGGCTGCCTTGCGAAATCGAAATTGCCCGAGAACTGCGAGTTGCTATTGCTAGCATTGAGTTGCGGAAAATTAACCAGCAGCTCAACTTAGCTTTGTCGGCTACCAAAATTGGATTTTGGGACTGGGACATACAGAAAAATCGCATGGTTTGGTCGAGGGAACATGAAGAGTTGTTTGGATTGGCGCCTGGAACTTTTGGCGGAACAGATCAAAGTTTTGCAGCTTGCGTTCACCCGGAAGATTTAAAAGCTTTGGAGAATGCTAGGAATCAGGCCCTCGCCGAGCGATCGGATTTCTGTCACGAACACCGCGTGGTTTGGCCCGACGGCAGCATTCACTGGATGGAAGGGAAAGGTAAGTTTTTTTACACCGAAACGGGCGAAGCTGTGCGGATGGTGGGCACAGTTACAGAAATTAGCGATCGCAAAGCTAAAGAATTACAGTTGCGTTTGTTGGAATCAGTCATCACCACGACTAACGACGCGGTGTTAATTACCGAAGCTGAACCGATTGACGAACCGGGCCCGCGAATTCTGTATGTCAACCCAGCTTTCACGCGGATGAGCGGCTATACGCTAGAAGAAGTTGTGGGCAAAACGCCGCGCATCTTGCAAGGAGAAAAAACAAATAGGGCAAGTCTCGATCGCATTCGGAGAGCTTTGAAAACCTGGCAGCCGGTGCGGGTTGACTTGATCAATTACCGCAAAGACGGGACGGAATTTTGGGTAGAATTGAGCATTGTGCCGATCGCAGATGAAACTGGTTGGTTTACCCATTGGGTGGCAGTGCAGCGCGACATTAGCGATCGCAAACAAGCTGAAGCCGCCCTCCAACAGCTCAACGAACTCTTAGAAATGCGAGTTTTGCAGCGCACCAGAGAACTAGAAATTTCTCAAACAGAACTGCGGGAAAGCGAAGCTTTATTTCGTTCTCTGAGCGAGAGTTCTCCTGTCGGCATCTTCAAAATAGATGCTGAGGGGAAATGTACCTATACAAATCCGCGCTGTCAAGCAATTGGTGGCTTCACAGCCGCAGAAGCTTTAGGAGACGGCTGGATGCGATTTGTTCACCCCGAAGATATCAAACTAATTCAGTCTAAGTGGTCGGAATTGCGATCGCCTGGTGAAGAACTTTCCTGCGAATTCCGCCACATCCAGCCAGATGGAACAATCCGGTTTGGTCGGGCAAAAGCAGCTCCGATTTTTGCCGATGGAGGTCAACTAATTGGTTACGTCGGCACAGTCACAGATATCACAGAAAGTCGAGCAATTGAAAAAATGAAAAATGAGTTTATTTCCATTGTGAGCCACGAACTGCGAACGCCGCTAACCTCAATTCGCGGTTCTTTAGGTTTGCTGGCGGCTGGGGTGCTCAAAGATCGACCGGAAACTGCCAAACAGATGTTAGAAATTGCGTCAAGCGATACCGAACGGTTAGTGCGTTTGGTCAACGATATTCTCGATTTAGAGCGACTCGATTCGAGCCAAGTTACCATTGTTAAGCAGTGGTGCGATGTGCAGGTTTTGATGCGGAAGTCTGCGGAAGCTGTGATGTCTGTGGCTGCTGAAAATAAGATTAATTTGTCGATTTTGCCCGCAACGGCACAAATTTGGGCTGACCCGGACAGGATTGTGCAACTGCTGGTAAATTTGTTGAGCAATGCGATTAAATTTTCGGCTCCGGGGTGTACAGTAACTGTCAGGGTTGAAGATTTGGTCGATTCCCTACGGGATAGCTACGCTTCACGGGTTTTATTTGAAGTCAAAGATCGAGGGAGGGGGATTCCTGCTGATAAACTAGAAACTATTTTTGGACGGTTTCAACAGGTCGATGGTTCTGACTCCCGCCAAAAAGGAGGTACGGGTTTGGGTTTGGCTATCTGTCGCAGCATCGTGCAGCAGCACGGAGGCAGAATTTGGGCCGAAAGTGTTGTCTCTGAAGGCACGAGTTTCTATTTCACAGTGCCTGCACCGCCCGAAGGCGAAGGGGAGAAGTTTTGAGATTATTTTCAGTCTTGAACGCACGCACTCTATATAGGGTGGGCACTGCGTATCGGTGTGCATTGCCCACCCTACTAATATCAAATCGCATCGGAATTATTAGCCGAAATGAGGAGACGGCTTGGCCTTAGTCCCTACAATTAATCTGGGGTAGGGACTAAGGCTAAGCCGTCTCCTTTCCTCTATCATGTATGAGCGCAGCCGGAATTGATATAAGTTTTCTTTCAGTTTACGATGATTAATTTAAAATAAGGGTTTTAATTATGTCAGCAAAGCAGATTCTGGTAATCGATGACGAACAAAACCTCTGTAGCGTGATTCAGGCTTGTCTAGAACATTTAGGTGGCTGGAGGGTGCTGATTTCGCCCGAGGCCAGCAAAGGATTGGTTTTAGCTGAAACTCAAGTCCCTGATGCTATTCTACTCGATGTAATGATGCCCGATATGGACGGAGTTACTTTGTTTGGTTTGCTGCAAAAAAATGCGACTACTCGAGAGATTCCGGTGATTTTTCTGACGGCTAAGGTGCAGGCGATGGATTTGAACGAGTTTGCTGATTTGGGGGTAGCAGGGGTGATTGCCAAGCCTTTCGATCCTTTGAGTTTGGCGCAGCAAGTTGCGGGAATTTTGGGTTGGGAAACGTTGCTTTAAGCTGGGGAAAGTTGACTGTTAACTCTCAGCAAAGGAGGACACGGCAATGCCGTTTCTTGCGCCGCAAAATAATCGTAGCACGGGCTCTCTTGCTCTCTTGCCATCGCGCGATCGAGAAATATAACCATCGCAAGCATTTATTGTAGGGACACGGCACTGCCGTGTCCTTTCTGTGGGTAATATTAATTCCGATGCTACGGGATTTGATCTAACGGGGAATTTAAGCCGGATGGCGATCGGAAATCCGGTTTATGGTTCTCAGCCTCTTGCTAAAATCTCGCAATTATCTTGGTGAACCGACTTTCTCCGTCCCGGAAAGTCGAAGTTTTCGGGCTGTTTTCAGAATTTCCTCATTTTTTTGATTTAGCTTTGAGATCGATCGGTGATTGGTTACTTCAAACCCTGATTCCCTAGAAGTTCCAGAGATAACCTCAGGGAGTCGGGGTCTTTTGTTGCCCATAAAGTCGATCGGCTTTATGCGTATTTATACTTAGATTACTGTTGTATAAATTACAGATTGTTGCTCGATCGACCAAATGGTTTAAGCCATACTCCCTAATACAGCGAAGTTGGTAGGGAAAAACCCGGTTTCTGCCTAAGTGTTATAATCCATGCTTTGAGCAAAATATATTGATTTAAAACAATGACGATCTTCATAATTTCCTCATATTTTTTAGATAATGTTTATCCCAGGTTCTTCAAGTGAAGGTCGCACTCTCAGTAGCATCCGGCTGCCAAAAAACAAACCTGTTGTCAGGAGAGTTTGGTGAGTGACGGTACTTTTGATTGAGGAGTGCGACAACACAACCAACCTGAATCAATCAGGGGTTAGGCACTGCATACCAACCAAACTGGGTTTTTCAACCGGAAAAAACTGGTTTCGGTGCAAGTATTCTAAGTGTTGGCAGGAAAAATCAATCAAAAATAAATTAATAACTGAGGATGTGATTCGTGCTGTCGAATAACGTCGAGAAAATAAGTAGGTCATTTTGTCAACAGCCAAACTCGCAATTGCGACGAATAGGCAAAGCGAAGTCTGAGTAAGTTTTTTAAAGAGTGTGGAGATTTCTCAAATGTCATATCAGCTATCTTCTCAAGGTAACAACCAAATCTTGTGCTATTACGCCAATGCTACTAACCAAATTCAGGTTTTGCGGATTGGAAACATTCCTAATTGGTACTTTGAAAGAGTGATGTTTCCGGGGCAGCGAATGATGTTTGAAGCTGCGGCAACAGCAGTATTAGAAATTCATACAGGCGCGGTGGCAAGTGCTATTTTATCGGACAATATTCCCTGCTACGTGCTGCGGGTTATAGAAGAGGTAAGTTCTGAGTTCGATCGGGTTATTCCGGAAGCAAAATATGCGGTATTAGCGCGCTAAAGTTCCGGAGAAATGAGACGAACTGGATCGGGGGCAACAAATATCTAAGTTCAGTAGTATTTGGGAAATTGGGAAAATGCAGAAAAATCTTGTCAATATCACCTTGGGCGTAGTCACAGAGGAAGTAGAAATTATCTTGGGGTCTTATCCCAACCATCCCCACCAACAGGTTTTTTCACACTCGGGCTTGCGGCAGGATTTAATTGCTTACGTGCTGAGCAGAGTTCCTAATAAATATACTGCGATCGACTCCGGCGAGTCAGCGAACCAAAAAGTTCAGGTTCGCTGTTCTTCAGAACAGTTGCTACAGATAGAAAATTTGATTCATACTGGCATTCGCGACTTACTGCACAGCTATCAGAAGGTAGATTATCGCGTTCGGGAAGAAGTTAAATTCGATTCTAGAGTTGGTAGTTGGTTTAGATAGTTTTCGGTAATTGAGGGAGATGCCGAGATCCTCGGCACTCTCGATCGCCCGATCGAGCTAAAATTGTCTGTACGCAGAGCTTGCATTCAACACTTTTGGTAATCGCGGCAGCCCTCGCAGGGGCCATTGGGGTTGACAGCACAGCGCAGAATTTCCGATCGAGCGTTAAAGTGGCAGCTAGCAACTCCGATAACCCAGATGCCGCTGACAAATGTTCTTTCCGTCGGCGGTGCGGCAGACTGCACGTACAAGGCAATTTTTTGCAGTTGGTAGCGCCCGGATTTGAGTTGATAGCGGTGGTGGCGTTCCAAGACAGCGTAGGTTTTTCCCTCTAAATCCAGATAGTTCCCCGGTTGTGGCGTCCAATCCAGCCGAATGTTCCCTAGGGATTGGCGGGAGTGAGAGAGAATCACTTCTACTGGTAAAGTATTTTGTTCCATGTGCGGTGCGACAAGCGAGTACAAGCTGATGGTATCGCAATCTCCGTGTTTGTAGTGAGGACTTCAGTCCTCTGATCTTATGAGGACTAAAGTCCTCACTACGAACCTTTAATGGCCTTTTATACCATCAAAATTTCCAAAAATAAGTCATTCCTTCCAGGATTCCCCCAGCGCAAGCAGAGCCAGCTAAATAATGATTTTCAGTACCATATTCGCGATGCCATGCTAAGAGTTCTGACATAGCGTTAGCAACGATTATTCCCCGAACATCCTGTTCAAACATACTAATATCATTGCCAGAATCGCCGCAAACTAATGTTGCGTCCGATGGAATTTGGAGGCGCTGTTGTAAATAAGTTAGGGCATTGCCTTTATTGCTAGTTTTTGGTAAGATATCTAGATCGCGATTGCTGCTAAAAATGATTTGAGCTGCTAGTCCCGATGCGGTTAATTTTTGCTGCAATTCCTGGAGAATCGAGCTGTTGTCTGCTTCTGGTTCCAGACAATAACTGATTTTCCAAGGATTTTGTTCTGTTAGGGATTGGGGTTTAAGCTGCTTAAACTGTTGAGCTAAAGAGGCGATCGCAATTTTATCCCAGTTTTGAGAAATATATTCCGCCCAATCTAAATCGAGGGTGGCATTTTGGTAAATCTCGCTGCCTACACCTGCGATCGTATAGTCGGGGGCTAGCAGTTGCTTTTGGGAAATTAACTCGCAGGTTGAAGCATGGGAACGCCCGGTAGCGTAAACTAAACAAATTTGCGATCGCTTTGATCGCAAGTGCTGGTTTAAAAGTTGAGTTGCTTCGTCATCTCCGACTAATGTGTTGTCTAAATCTGTCACTAATAAGAATTTCATTTTGATAATTGGGAATTGTTCAGTTGACAGTTGACAGTTGACAGTTGACAGTTGACAGTTGACAGTTGATAGTTGACCGATTGAGGACACTTGACAAAGGAAGTCCGAGGATTGGACTAATGAATAGTCTGATTTTAATTTCTCCCGATCGGGCGGGCGGGCTTTCAACCAATTGTTTCTGGTAATTCCTTAATTACAAGACTTAATTACAAGAATAAAATTATCTTAGTTTTTGTGATCTTTTGTTGGTTTGTGGTGCGACAGGGGGCGTCAAGCTGCCACAATGGATTAGGTTCAGGATAACTCAAGTCCAGAAGTTGCGCTAGCGAGGGAGTCTGTCAGACGAAAGGCTGATGGGGGTTGAGGTGGAAGTGTCGCAGCTATCGGGGAGAAGGGCTGGCGGATTGATTGAATTGTCGATCGAGCTTTATGACAAGATACAGCACGCGGGCGATCGCAGCAACAGCCCCAAAAGTAAGGGGGCAATTCGTAAATTGCCCCCAAATGAGTTAGAAATTACAAACTTTCCTCAGTCTGAAAAAGCTACTGAAGTCGGTACAGTGCCGAAACTAGCAGCCAGACTGACACCTCTGATCTCCTTAGTATACAACAAGAGGCGACAGAAGTCATAGGATTTGAGATTTTAGATTTGGGAATCACTGATATGGTGTCCGCTGGATTAACCGGACTACGAAAGGTTTGTAGTGCGGACTTCAGTCCGTAAAATGCTGCGGACTGAAGTCCGCACTACAAACCATTTTTGTTATGGTAATCGACCGGACATGATATGATTAGTATCTGTAGGTTGCGTCGCAGAAATATCGTACCAAAAAAAGAGCGAAAATCGAGCGACGCCAAGCACGAAAATATGTGAGAAAACAACGATTTTTTTTTCTTGGTATTAGATCGAATATGGTACAAGGTGGAAGAAACGAGCTTAGGATCGCATATTAAATAATTTACACTCTTGAAAGTGGGATGGGCGTCCCGCCCGTACACAAAGGACGGGGGGGACGCCCATCCCACAAGAACAATAAAGATTATAAGTTATTTAATTCTCATTTCTTATTGAATTGGAAGTTCGATGATAAATTCAGTGCCTTTCCCAGGTTCCGAGAGGCACTGCAATTTACCTTTGTGTTTTTCAACCACAATTTGATGCGAAATTGACAAACCCAAACCGGTGCCTTTACCTACGGGCTTTGTGGTAAAAAATGGGTCAAATAAACGCACGATATTATCTTGGGGAATTCCCGGGCCGTTGTCTGAGATGCGAATATAAATTCTATTGTTATCAATCATTTCAGTTTTGATTGTGATTGCTGGAAAACTTGAATTGGGGGTATTTGTGGCTGGGCTGCTGCTTTCTTCTAAAGCGTCGATTGCATTTGCCAAGATATTCATAAATACCTGATTGAGCTGTCCGGGATGACATGGTATTTTTGGCAGTTCTCCGTATTCTTTAATTACTTCAATTCCCTGCCAGTGTGCCTTGGCTTTTAGCCTGCTGTTCAACATTAACAAGGTACTTTCTAAACCTTCGTGAAGGTCGGCAGGCTTGAATTTAGCTTCGTCTGCCCGGGAAAAATTGCGGAGAGTTTGAATGATTTCTACAATTCGATCGCATCCTGTGTGCATCGAATTTAGCAATTTGGGCAGGTCTTCTGCTAAAAATTCTAAGTCTATATCTTCAGCTTGTTTCTGAATTTTGGCTGGGGGATTCGGCAATTCTTCTCGATACATCTGCACGATGTCTAGCAAGTCGAGAACGTAGCCGCGGACGTGGCAGAGGTTGCCGGCGACAAAGCCAACTGGGTTGTTAATTTCGTGGGCAATTCCTGCTAGCACTTGCCCGAGGGAAGACATTTTTTCGGTTTGGACTAATTGCATTTGAGTTTGTTGCAATTCGCGCAAAGCTGTTTGCAATTCCTGGGATTTTTGTCGATCGCGATCGGCAGCAGCAGCCCGTTCTTCCTCAACTCCGATCGCCCCAGCGATAATTCCGATCAGCTTGCAGTCGGCTTCTGTGGGTGCGATCGACTCGGTGTAGACTACGCACACGGCACCCACGTAATTCTCACCCAGCCTGACTGCTTGTCCCAGATAGCTTTTGAGTTGGTAGCGGATGACAGCGGGATCGATTTCGCCGTAGATCGTGTTCTGCAAGTCAGGAATCGCCACAGCCCGATCGCTGGCTTGGTGGCAGACATCGGTGCAGACATGGCCTTCGGCGCGATCGACCTCTGGGTAATCGGGCGGCGCTTGCCAAGTCGCGATCGCGCGCAGCAGCCCGCCTCCGACGTGGCTGTAGATGGCGCTGCTTCCCCCCAAAAGCTCGCCAGCTAAGGATGTCAGGCGCTGAATGTTCAAGCCCGCGTCGGTGGTGAATCCCAAAAAGCACTCGTTGATTTTGCTGAGGCGGTACTCTGCTTGTCTGCGCGCCGTCATGTCGCGAGAGTTGATCGCAATTCCGTTCACAGCGGGGTCTGCTAGCAAGTTAATGCCGACTCCTTCGAGAAAACACCAAGAACCGTCAGGGCGCCGGAACCGACCTTTGAGGGCGATCGGATCGCCGGGATTTGCGAGCAGTTTTTCGCCGTCGGAAATCGCCGAGGGCAGGTCGTCAGGGTGAATGAAATCGAGGGCAATTTGACCGATGAGTTCCTCTGGTTCGTAGTCCAAGACTGTTTCTACAGAAGGGCTTTCGTAAACAATGCGACCGCAGCCGTCGAGAATGGTAATGATGTCGGAACTGTTGAGAATTAGCGATCGCCACTTAGCTTCATTTTGCAGTAAAGCTGATTCGGCAAGTTTGCGATCGGTAATATCCTCTACCATTTCCAAAATAAACTGTGGCGTTTCGTGACTGCTGTGGATGACAGAGGCGCTGAGGCGTCCCCACCTGATGCTGCCGTCTAGGCGGAGGTAGCGCTTCTCGATTTGGTAAGCTTCGCGCGATCCTGAGACCAACTGTTGGCGCAAGTGGCGATCGGACTTTGCGTCTTCCGGATGCGCCCAGTCGTCGATGCCGGCGCCGCGCAGTTGGGCTTCCGATCGCCCCAGCATAGCTTGAAATGCCGGATTAGTCGCGATCGCCACGCCTTCGAGGGTAGCCACTGTCATGCCGATCGCAGCGCGTTCAAAAATTGCCCGAAACCGCTGTTCGCTGTCCCGTAAAGCTGCCTCTGCTTCGACTTCCTGAGTGATGTCCCGCCCCGCCACTGCCATGCCTTTGCGGGAACCGTCGGGGTTAAACAGCGGCACTTTCCGCACTTCAAACCAATTGCTGCCGCCTGTAGGTAAGGAGACAACTTGGCGGGTGCAAGTCAGAGTACCGGCTTCCCAGGTAGTTTCCTCGGTTTCTTGCCAAGTTAGCAGGATTTCTCTGACTCTCGGATCGGCAGTAGCAGCAAGTTCGGCGGTAGTTTTGCCCTGGTAGTCTGAGGTATCGAGGCCCAAAAGTTGGAGGGCGCAGTCGTTAGCAATCAGCCAGCGCCCTTCGCTGTCTGTGAGGTTGAGGGCGTCGGGCACGGCGTCGATCGCGGTTTTCAGCCAATATTCTCGATCGCCCAGGGCTGCTTCAGCGCGCTTGCGATCGGCGATTTCGGCGACGGTTCCCTCGTAGTAAAGGAGTTCGCCGTTTTCGCCCTCAACTTCGCGCACGTTTTCCGAGATCCAGGTAGTGCTGCCGTCCCGGCGGAGTATGCAGGACTCAAACTCTTTCAGGGAGCCTTTTTTGGTAATAGTAGCGACGAATTGGGCGCGGCGGGTGCGATCGACATAAATGTTTGTTGCCGAACATTTTGCGATCAGTTCTGACGGAGAATCGTAGCCGTAGATGCGGGCGAGTGCCGGGTTGGCGCTGAGGTAGCGCCCGTCTGGGGCGATTTGAAATATGCCTTCGGTGGCGTTTTCAAAGATGCTGCGGTATTTTGCCTCGGCTTGTTTGAGGGCTTCTTCTGCTTGAATGCGATCGGTGATCTCAGCTTGGACGCCGATGAAGTGGGTAACGGTGCCGCTGCTATCGCGCACCGGTGAGATGGTGAGTTCATTCCAGAAGGGCGTGCCGTCTTTGCGGTAGTTTTTCAGAACTACTTTGCAGTCGTGTTGTTCTCGCAGGGCTGCGCGGATGCGATCGACGGCTGCGCGATCGGTATCCGGGCCTTGCAGGAAACGGCAGTTGTGTCCGATGATTTCGCTGCGATCGTAGCCTGTAATCTTCTCGAAGGCTGGGTTGCAGTAGACGATTGGGTTGTCCGGAAGTGTAGCGTCCGCGATCGCGATGCCGTTGCTGGTAGCTGCCAGGGCGCGATCGTACAGCCTCCATACTTCTTCTATTAAATTCGGTGCATTGGGGCCGGTACGATTCGGCGATAGATTGTCAAAAGGAATACTTATATCGATCTGCATAAGTTTTTATAGATTGAGTTTATTATCGATCGCGATCGGCAGCATACCCTGCAATTTTAACAAAAATTTCCTATTTTCTTATATAGCCTTTCTCAAAAAGATGAGGTATGACTGACAGCTTATATAACCCTTAAATTAAGAGGGCCCTCTTCCCAACAACGTCCGCGAATATGAGAGCTAGATCCACTATATGTCGAAGTTAGAAAATCATCCTCCAAAATTTATGCATTAAATTATACCAACAATAAATCAGTGTGCCGGGTTTTTCTTGCCTTCTACCTTGTAATTTTTGCATTCAAACGACTCTTACCCGTTAACTTATAATAGTTGTTGTCGCGCCTTCTCTATCTCTGGTATAGTTTATACCATTTGAGATTTTAGACTTTAGATTGGGACTTGCTGATGAATCTCGCAGTTGGGAGTTTACCTACAGTTGCATTCATTTTTAAAACTAATATTAATTAACAGCGTTTAGTCGGCTTACTGCTGCCGGCAATAAAGTTTTACCTCTAGAGCCAAAATAGAAACTCTAGCTCTAGTGAAATGTTTTTAATCAAATCTTTTTTAGTTGTTAAACGATCCAAACTATTCTGAAAAAAAACCGAGTCAAGATTAATTTTGAACGATCGCAGCCAGTTCGGAAATATCATCGATCGCAAAAGTCGGTGCTAGGGCCAGACACTCAGCGCGATCGCCATATCCGTAAGCCGCCCAACAAACATCTATCCCAGCATTTTTAGCAAACAGCAAATCAACCGCTGTATCGCCAACCATTAACACTTGACTGTGATCCAAATCCGGGAACAGCGGTTTAATTATCGAGTGAAAAACACTTGGATTGGGTTTTTGAATAATTTGTCCGTCATCACCTAAAATCAAATCAAAAAAACCGTTAATTCTCAACTTTTCCAGGAACAGATTTACAAAACTAACGTGTTTGTTGCTGAAAACTATCAAGCTCAATCCCGACTTGCTCGCCAACTGCAAAATTTGCTTAGTACCAGGAAATAAATCGAGCTGCTTTTCACCTTCAGTCCGATAATAAGAGCGGTAAGTTTCAACCCATTCGGGAATTGCGCTTTCCTCGATCGCCGGATGAAGCATTTTAAAAGTATTTGGTAAATTAATGCCGATCGTCCCTTGAATTATATCTGCCTCAGGCGGTGTATTACCAAAACTTTCAAAAGTTTTTGTAATACAAGATACAATAGCCTTGTGAGTAATTGCCAAAGTGCCGTCGAAGTCGAAAATGATTAACTTGTACTGACTCATATTCTTGAAAAGTTCCTAGAGATCAGCCTGAGACTAACCATGATATAATAGCACTGTCAATCTCGAACTGACTAAGAATTAAGTATAGCGGTTCTCAATTAAGTGATGTGTGCTGGCAAGCAATTCCCAATTCCCAATTCCCAATTCCCAATTCCCAATTCCCATTCCCAATTCCCAATTCCCAATTCCCAATTCCCAATTCCCAATTCCCAATTCCCAATTCCCAATTCCCAATTCCCAATTCCCAATTCCCAATTCCCAACTTTTAGTGACTGCCGATAATCTTTCAACATTCAAGAGGTCAAGATGAATGTCACCGAAAAACCCGAATTTTTAGCAACAGACTTTCCAGACCACACTCAATTACCAGACTCCGACGGTACTTTTGTGAAAAACTTTCAAGAACACCCTCAAAGCATCCTCTTAACAACATCAATTAGACCTATTCTAGACCAAGTTCATCGCGACGGACAATACTGCATCGGTCAAGATTCAGGTATTTACTGGCGAGTAGCGCAACCCCCGGAACCGCCCGAAAAAGGAGCCGAAGCACCAGATTGGTTTTACGTGCCCGACGTGCCGCCAACTCTCGACGGAAATATGCGGCGTTCCTATGTGATGTGGAAAGAATTAATGCCGCCGTTAATTATACTAGAATTTGTTTCGGGAGATGGCAGCGAAGAAAGAGATAAAACTCCCAAAAAGGGGAAATTCTGGATTTACGAACGGATTATTAGACCTGCTTTTTACGGAATTTATGAAGTCAAAAAAGCCAAAATAGAATGCTATCATTTGGTAGAAGATAGATTTGAGTTAATGTCAGAAAATCAGCGCGGACATTACCAAATCGAGCCAATGGGATTGGAATTGGGCATTTGGCAAGGAGTTTATCAGGGCGTAGAACTGCCTTGGCTGCGCTGGTGGGATGCTGAGGGGAATTTGCTGCTGGCCGCTGATGAACGGGCAGAACAAGCCGAATTAGCAGCAGAACAAGAACGACAAAGGCGCATAGAAGCTGAGTTGCGAATTCAAGCTTTAGAAGCGCGTTTGCGAGAGTTAGAAGGCAGCTAATAGGTAGCCAGAAACCGGGTTTTTCCGCCAAAATATTCGCAAAAAATCCTCAATCTCCCAAAAACCCGGTTTCTTTGAACCTACCAGAAAGAATTGCTTTAAAATCAGACTATTCATTACTCCAATCCTCGGACTTAAGGGTAGAGGTCGCTCTCAAACTGTCAACTGTCAACTGTCAACTGTCAACTGTCAACTGTTGAAGCAGCGGTGACGAGAAACCGGGTTTTTTCGCCCAAGTATTCGATTCAAACCCTCAATCTCGCCAAAAACCCGGTTTCTTGATTGGCAGCTACCAGCCCCAAAAACAAGATTGACATCGGTTCTAATCCAGAATTTGCGTATATTAATTGATTAGTAAAGTATTGCATCACTTTTGTGTAAGTCCTATGGCACTAATTGTTCAGAAATATGGTGGAACATCGGTTGGTACAGTCGATCGCATTTTAGAAGTAGCCCGACGAGTAGTCAAAACAGTACAGCTTGGAAACTCCCTCGTCGTCGTACTTTCAGCAATGGGGAAAACCACCGACGGTTTAGTGAAACTCGCTAAGGAAATTTCCCCAAATCCCAACAAACGGGAAATGGATATGTTGCTTTCCACTGGGGAACAAGTATCGATCGCACTTTTGAGTATGGCATTGCAGGAAATGGGACAGCCCGCAATTTCCCTCACCGGCGCCCAAGTCGGCATCGTCACCGAAGCCGCCCACACCCGCGCCCGGATTTTGCGAATCGATCCGGCGCGCATGGAAACCCAGTTAAATAGCGGAAAAGTTGTCGTCGTTGCCGGTTTTCAAGGCATCGCCGACGCCGGAGAATTGGAAATCACCACCTTGGGGCGCGGCGGTTCCGATACCACAGCAGTAGCCCTCGCCGCAGCGCTGCGGGCCGACAGATGCGAAATTTATACCGACGTGCCCGGAATTCTAACTACAGATCCGCGCTTGGTAGCCGACGCGCAATTGATGGATGAGATCACCTGCGACGAAATGCTGGAATTGGCGAGTTTGGGTGCAAAAGTCCTGCATCCGCGCGCCGTCGAGATTGCCAAAAATTACGGCGTGCCGCTGATCGTGCTTTCTAGCTGGAGTGACGCCCCCGGTACGCGGGTGGTGTCGCCTCCCCCCCAACCCCGGCCTTTGGAGGGCTTGGAGCTCGCAAAAGCGGTCGATGCGGTGGAATTTGACTTGGATCAGGCGGGGGTGTCGCTGTTGCGTTTGCCCGATCGCCCGGGAGTAGCAGCGCGGTTGTTTGGTGCGATCGCGCAGCAAAATCTCGATGTAGACTTAATTATCCAATCAATTCACGAAGGAAATACGAACGATATCGCCTTTACAGTCAGGCGAAATTCGCTGAATCAAGCTGTCGCGGTTGCAGATGCAATTGTCCCCGCCTTGGGTAAGAATTCTCGCCCAGAATTGGGGGAACCCGAAGTGAAAGCAGAGGAACGACCCATAGCTAAAGTTAGCATTGCGGGTGCGGGAATGATCGGGCGGCCGAGGGTAGCAGCCGAGATGTTTAAGACTTTGGCGGATGCGGGAATTAACATTCAGATGATTTCCACTTCCGAGGTGAAGGTTAGTTGTACGATCGATGCTACGGATTGCGATCGGGCAGTTGCCGAACTCTGCAAAGCATTTGATGTCGCCAACTCCCCTGTCGGGCTGCATTCCTCATCGAACAAACCGCCCGCAGTCAGGGCTGTAGCGTTGGATCTCAATCAAGCGCGTCTGGCAATTCGCCAATTACCCGATCGCCCCGGAGTAGCAGCAAAACTGTTCGGACTGTTAGCCGAAGAAAATATCAGCGTAGATACAATCATTCAATCGCAACGCTGCCACAATATCGACGGCATCTTAACCCGCGATATTGCATTTACCGTAGCACAAATTGACGCCGAATCTGCGAAAACAGTCTTGGAAAAATCAGCCGTTGAATTCGGCTGGGGCGAAGTAGCAGTCGATACAGAAATCGCCAAAGTTAGCGTAGTCGGTTCCGGGATGGTAGCGCATCCGGGAGTAGCGGCAAAGATGTTTGAAGCGCTTTCGCAGCACAAAATCAACATTCAAATGATTGCGACTTCCGAGATTAAAATTAGCTGCGTTGTGGATGAAGCACAAGGTGTCACAGCTTTGAAAGCAATTCACGCCGCGTTTGAGCTTTCGGGGAGTGAAAGAATCCAAGTTCCCGCCTGATAAAGGTTCGGACTCAGGACTTTAGTCCTTTCTTACAGGTTTGTAGTAAGGACTTCAGTCCTAATTTATTATGAACTAGCAACAAAAGTTCTTACTGCAAATTCCCGAGCATTAAACTGTGTTAGGATCGAATTGGCGATCGACTAAAAGGAATTTAATCTTATGACAGTAGCTAACGAAAAAATTACTGATACCAGCAGCAATAGCGGTTTATCGAATTTTCGCATCACTGTTGAAGGTCTGCTAGAACTTTTAGATTTAGAAGAAGAGGATGAGTACGGAATTTTAAGACCAACTGAATATGCTTTCAGGACAGCGATGAAATTAATTGCTGAAGCCTATGATAGTATGGGGAACAGTTTTCCTAAATGCTCGATTGGTACAGATGACCAAGGTAGTATTAGACTGGCTTGGCAAAATCTAAATACTGATTGTAGAGTCAGGTTATTCTGCCCATCTAATGCCGAGGGGAAAGCTTACATTTATCATCAGAAGAATCAGGAATATAAATCGGAAGATCTCATTTCCGCGTCAACGTTAGTTCATTGGCTAGAGTGGTTTAACCAGGTATGACTGATAAATTTTAGAGGAGTCACTCAGATGCAGTCTTAAATATGTAATGAAGTGCTATAATAATTATTGTTCGTGGATAAAATTTATCCAATTTGTTCTGCGAATGACATTTTTATGACTAAATACTTATGACTACAAACTATGAATTCGATTCTTTAGCTGACAGTGCTATTGTCTATAGAGCTTTACTTCGGAGACAATGGATTGATGAAACCAGCGATATAGTTTTACTTTTCGCTTATTTACTTCGACCCAATGAGCCTGGTTTATCGGTAACAATTGCCAGTGTTTGTTCACCCGAACAATGTGCAGCAAAATTCAGAAATTGTTACGGAGTTGCTAGTCTGCAAGTAGGACAAATTCGTGAATTAGGTTTAGATGCAGTACCTGATTCAGCATCCCACGCTCAGATTGTCGGTTTACCTTATGTGACAGATGACCGAGACAGGGCTGAAAGATTAGCTGATTTGTTAGCAGAGCGATCGAGAATTGTATGGACACCTTCGCAAACATAGCTGAGCAAGTTTGCAAATTAAATCCGGGTTAAAAACCCCTGATAATACTCGGCGGTTTCAACCGTCGAGTATTTCTTTCGCGATCGCCTCCACCACCGGCACGCAAACCGAATTTCCAATTTGCTTGTAACTTTCCCCCGCACTCGGATAACTCTTAAAATCTTCAGGAAAACCCATCAGACGGTAGCATTCCTTCAGCGTCAGCTTTCGCACCAAATCTCGATCGCGAAAATAGACAAAAAACCTGCCCGATGTTTCTTGCGAAGGAATTGTCGGATGCACGCCATCCACCGAATAAATGCGATTCGGCTGTCTGTGAACTCTCGATAAATGTTCTGTATTCGGCCTGACGCCAGTTTTCCAAGTACCTTTATTCCTATAGCCTACAAATAACAATCCCGAATCCTGCTTTCTCGGATATTCAATTAAAGTATACTCGGATTTGTCCAATATTTCAAAATCTCCTGTCTCGTCTAGAAATTCCCTGAGTTTTGGCGGAAACTTGGTTTTAAGTCGAAAAAAATTGAATTCTTTACCCTTAGTTGCAATAATGAATATTCGTTCGCGATGTTGAGGAATGCCAAAGTCTTTAGCATTTAGAATTTGATGATTTACGCTGTATCCCAAATCTTCAAGACTGGCAATAATTACTTTTAAGGTGTTTCCCTTGTCGTGATGGATTAAATGCTTGACATTTTCCAGAACAACTACTTGAGGTTGCTTTACTTTAATAATTTTACAAATCTCGAAAAACAGCGTCCCTCTAGTATCTTCAAAACCCAGCTTTTTGCCGCAGATGCTAAAAGGTTGGCACGGAAACCCAGCTACTAAAACATCAAAGTCTGCCAACTCGGCTGGATTGATGTTACTGATGTCTGGAAAAGGCAATTCTCCGAAATTATCTGCGTACACTTCCCGGCATTTGCTGTTAATTTCGCAGGAAAAAACACATTCAAAGCCCATTTTTTCAAAACCTTGTCTGAAACCTCCTATGCCTGAAAATAAGTCTATAAATTTCATCTATAATTTAACGTAAAACATTACTAAATCTAATAATAACAGATTTTGTTCCTCTCTCTTCTTCCACTCTGCGCTCTCTGCGCTCTCTGTGGTTCAAAAAACTAATCTAAACAAAAACCGACATCCCACAGGGAATTGCCGTGTATGCAGATATCGGGTAGAATGTCGATCGCCCAAAAAACTCCCAAACTTGTCCCGCAGCCCACTAAACTAGAAATAGCAGAACCAAATACAGCCATTATCTACTTCCTTTCACCAACCATGAGTCAAACCTTGGAAAACCTCACCGCCATCGACGACAAGCTGTCCAAACGCCACATCGACCTCGATCCGGGCGGCTACTTCATCATTTACATCGATCGCGAAACCAGCCTAATTTGCGCCAAACACTTCACCAACATTATCGACGATCGCGGCCTCGCCGTCGATCCCGAAACCGGCAAACCCATCCCCGCCCGCGGCAAAGTAGAACGCACTCAGTGCACGCTTTTTAGTGGCAGAACCGCCAAAGAACTTTGCGTCAAAATCCTAGAAGAAACCCGCCCCAGCCCGGTGACAATGTTCGATCACGCGGCTTATCTGGGACGGGAATTTGTGCGGGCAGAACTTGCTTTGTTGAACGATCGAGAATACGTTCAAGATTAGTCCCAGCGTCAACTGTCAACTGTCAACTGTCAACTGTCAACTGTTCAAGAAAAACCTTGGTACCAGAAATAAGTCACCATCGGAATCACTGTCGCCAACACCAACAGCACAACCACAACAACTGTGGCATTACCTTGGTCTGTTTCTTCAGCTTTTTTAAACGTGCCTTCAACTTGAATGTTATCAACAACTTTAGGCGCGCCCGGATCTGGTTCGCCGGACATCACAGTCGCAATCCGGGAACTAGCTTCGGAAAATGCCTCGTTGTATTTATTACCTTCTCGCAGCGGCACTTGCACAGTTTCCCCAGCTACACTCTGGGCAATTTCATCGCTTAGCAGTGACTTTACCCCTTCGCCGGTGCGAATTCCCGCGCTGTTGGTAACAGTGTCGAGAACGAGTAAAATTTGGTTATCCTGGTCTTCTTTTGCGGGAAACCACTGTTCAAACAGTTGGTCGGTGAAAGTCGCAGCCGTTTCGCCGTAGTCTAGGCGGTGGATAGTGACAAACCTGACTTGTTTTCCTGTTTTCTGTTCCAGGGTGTCGAGCACGCTGCTGACGTTGCTTTCGGTACTCCGGCTGAGTACGTCGCCTTTGTCCCACACCCAAGTTCGATCGCCCGCCGACAACACTGGCATTTCGTAAACGCCCGTCGCCAATGCCGGCAATACCGCTATCTGGGATGCGATCAGGACGATCGCGATCGCCACAGCCGCTTGTTGGAGATAATTTCTCCAGTTAAATAATTGCTCTAGTCTAGTCATCAGAAAAATGGGTTTGAAACCCCGTCCTTTCAGGACGGCTTTACATTTGTTGTTACTACCGCCTTGGAGTCGCAAGAGTTCGGTGTGATGAAAGTGTTGCACTTTCAACGGGACAATTACCGTTTCAAATTTTGCGACCCTGTACGCATAGTGTTTGCTACCGAAAAGTTGCGGTAAGCCCTATTTCTAGGTGTATATTTCCCTTCGCCACTGACTGCCAAAGTGGTTAAAAACGCTGCGGTGGCATTCTTAACGTTTTGCGGGATACCACTCCCAGACAGTTCAGTTTGTCTTAAAGACGTAGGCTAGACACTGGTTTAGTCCTGAATTTGTGAAGGTGGTGAGCCTTCCTCTTTCAAGCCCCATGCCTTTGGGCTGGGGTCAATGACGAGGTTAACCGTAACACTGACTTTTTTCCAAAAATACTATAGAACCCCCTGTAAAATTCATTTTACACGGTGCAATATTTATAATTAGGTCGTCAGTCCAACTCCCCGCCGGATTATTTTACGATTTTAAGTATGGAACCAGCAGACACTTATAAAGGTTGGATTCTTCAATCCCAGAAAGTATTCTACGTCGAAGTTTGGGATAGCTGCGGCAACCGCCACGTCGCCGTCCAAAATGCCAAAACTGAAGAGGAAGCTTTGGAATTGGCCAAAAAGTGGATTGACAACTATGAGTCTAAACCCGGAAGAATGCCGATCGACGTACCGCATCCTTTCGGGGATGCGATCGATATGCCATTTTAATTCAGTTGACAGTTGACAGTTGACAGTTGACAGTTAGGAAAATGTGTTACGAAATTCCTCGCAATTTTTTAGTATTTTCTACCAAACTCATAGCAAATTCATCGAACCTTTGAGACAGTTTTTCATCCAACAATTTACCATCAGGACTAAAAGCTTTCCAAGCTTGTCCGATCGCAATTTGTTCGGGAATTACCCAAGCGTGTACCCATCTCAGAATCGTTCGCAAATCGTTAAGGGCGTTGTTGTTGACTTGTCCTCCCAACACGCTGATTGCACCCGCAACTTTCCCGTCCAAATGCTCGAAACTCATCAAATCCAGGGCATTCTTGAGAACACCGCTAACGCTACCGTGATACTCCGGCGTTGCCAAAATTAAACCGTCGGCTTGGCGTACCGCATTCCGCAGCTTTTCCACATCCGGGTAATCGTGATAATCATTCTCGCCGTCGCAGAAGGGCAGATCGAGCGATCGCAAATCGAATATTTCAACTTCTGCGCCCAGGGCCTGCATCCGTCCTGCTGCTACCGTCAGCGCTAACTGGCTGTAGGAGCCAGCCCGCAAACTTCCACCAATGCCGACAATCTTTACCATAGGAGTTGAAAAACAATAACTGCTTGACTAAGACGTACTCATTACGACTATGATTAGTGTAACAAGTGCGATCGGCAAATGTCAATCGATTTTAGATTTGGGATTTGACGTGGCCGAGAAACCGGGTTTTTGCCAAGATTCTTGGTGAAAGCCACAGATTTGGTAAAAAACCCGGTTTCTGAGTCGCAGAGAGTGGGAGGGGCCGAGAAACCGGGTTTTTGCCAAGATTCTTGGTGAAAGCCACAGATTTGGTAAAAAACCCGGTTTCTGAGTCGCAGTGCGTAAATTCAGTTGACAGTTGACAGTTGACAGTTGACAGTTAAGAGCGACCTCTACCTGGAAGTCCGAGGATTGGAGTAATGAATAGTCGGATTTTAATTTCTCCCGCTCAAGGTTCCGGCTTTAAACGAATTCTTTCTGGTAAGTTCAGTGGAGGGACAGAGAAACCGGGTTTTTGCCAAAATTCTTGGTGAAAGCCCCTGATGCCGCGAAAAAACCCGGTTTCTGAGTCGCAGTGGGTTCAAAATCCTGCATCTTCAGGTACCTATTGAGATGTCATCGACAGATAAACCCATTGAACACCCGGCATCTTGTTAAAATAAACGAACGTAGCAAACCACAAGCGGTCAATCTTGGCAGTATTCCACCTTGGGCAAAAAGTAATATGAAAAATTCTTGGAAACACGCATGGCTGGGACATCTAGCTGAAAACAAAGACAAATCGAGCCAGCAGAATCCTAAAAAATCAATTCCAGGACGAAATCTTTGGCGCATCCTGGGTAGTTTGGTGATTTCTCAAGGAATATTGCTCTCTACCCCGGTGTTTGCCGACAGCGCGCCAAACAACACGATGAGTTACAGCCAACTCATCGACAACATAGAAAAAGGACAAGTCAGTAAAGTCGAAATAGATGAAATCCAAAGAACTGCCAAAGTTAGGCTAAAAGATCAAAAAAGCGATCAGGCGCAAATTGTTACTCTCTTCGACTACAACAACCGAGAACTCTACTCGCAAATCCGCGCCAAAAAGATCGACTTTGAAGTCAAACAAACAGCCGACAACGCGGCCGCAGTTAGTTTAGTAGTAAACTTGCTGGTAATTTTTGCAGTGTTGGCAGTATTGATGGCTATCCTGCGTCGATCGACCCAATCGCAAGGAAATGCCATGAACTTCGGCAAATCCCGAGCCCGTTTCCAAATGGAAGCCAAAACCGGCGTGATGTTCGACGACGTAGCAGGAATCGAAGAAGCTAAAGAAGAACTGCAAGAAGTTGTCACTTTCCTGAAAAAACCCGAACGCTTCAACGCCATCGGCGCCAAAATTCCCAGAGGAGTTCTGTTAATCGGGCCTCCGGGAACAGGTAAAACCATGTTGGCAAAAGCGATCGCAGGTGAAGCAGCCGTCCCATTCTTCAGCATCTCCGGTTCCGAATTTGTGGAAATGTTCGTCGGAGTCGGCGCCTCCCGCGTCCGCGACTTGTTCCGCAAAGCTAAAGAAAATGCGCCCTGCATCGTCTTCATCGATGAAATAGACGCCGTAGGAAGGCAGCGCGGTGCTGGTATTGGCGGCGGAAATGACGAACGCGAACAAACTCTCAATCAGTTGCTGACAGAGATGGACGGCTTTGAGGGTAACAGCGGCGTGATTGTGATTGCAGCTACTAACCGCCCCGACGTGCTCGATACTGCCTTGCTGCGGCCCGGTAGGTTCGATCGCCAAGTAACGGTAGATTTGCCCAGTTACAAAGGGCGTTTGGGGATTTTGGAAGTGCACGCGCGCAACAAAAAACTCGACGAGGAAGTTGCCCTAGACATGATTGCCCGTCGCACTCCAGGCTTTTCCGGCGCTGATTTGGCAAACTTGCTCAATGAAGCAGCTATTCTGACAGCGAGGCGACGCAAAGACACGATTGGTACTTTGGAAGTTAATGATGCGATCGACCGAATTACGATCGGGCTGACTCTGAATCCGCTGCTCGACAGTAAGAAAAAGTGGCTAGTAGCATACCACGAAATCGGACACGCCCTCGTATCAACTATGCTCAAAAATACCGACACCCTAGAAAAAGTAACGATCATTCCCCGTTCCGGTGGCATCGCAGGCTTTGCCAACTACGTACTCGACGAAGAAATGCTTGACAGCGAAGGTTTGAGGAGTCGGGCGTGGCTGTTAAGCCGGATTACTGTAGCTTTGGGAGGACGGGCTGCGGAGGCAGAAGTTTACGGCGATGCGGAAGTAACTCTGGGCGCCAGCAGCGATATCACAGAAGTCAGCAAGCTAGCGAGACAGATGGTAACGCTTTACGGAATGTCGGATTTGGGGCCTGTGGCTTTGGAAAGTCCGAACAATGAGGTGTTTTTGGGCCGAGACTGGAATTCGCGATCGGATTATTCTGAAGCAATGGCGATGAAGATCGATCGGCAAGTCCGAGAAATCGCTATTCACTGCTACGAAGAAGCCCGCCAAATTATCCGCGAAAACCGCGCTTTGGTAGACAAGCTGGTCGAAGCGCTGTTGGATGAAGAAACCATCGATGGTGAGGAATTTCGCCGAATTGTCGATCGATACACCGAGTTGACAACAAAAAAAGAGTTAGCCCCAACGTGAATTAGTCAGCAGTGATTAAATGTTTGCAGTAAGGTTTGTAGGGGAGCATCTCAGTTTTGCAAGAAGCATTTTTTCTTCACAGTGCGAGCGTCCCCGCTCGCGTGCGTATACAAGCACGCGAGCGGGGACGCTCGCACTATAAATGCAAAACTGAGATGCTCCCGGTTTGTAGTGAGGACTTCAGTCCTTCTTTTTGGAAGAATTAAGACTAAAGTCCTCACTACAGTAAGGTTTGTAGTGAGGACTTCAGTCCTTCTTTTTGGAAGAATTAGGACTAAAGTCCTCACTACAAACTAAGAAGAATTAGGACTAAAGTCCTCACTACAAACCTAAAAATTACAAGTTTGTAGTGAGGACTTCAGTCCTCATTCCCAGACTAATTAAGATTGATTGGAATACATTTCGCGAAGTACCAAAGCCGGATCTACCCAGCGGCCGCCGTACTTCAATCCCCAATGCAGGTGAGGCCCACTCGTGCGCCCTGTCATCCCCACTCTGGCAATTCTCGCACCGGCCGGCACAGTTTGACCCTGCCAAATTTGCAGGCCGCCTTCACGATCGATATAATAACGCCCGCCGTTAGCGGTTTGCACCCTACCTTTGAGGTGACAGTAGATGTGATCCCAATTTCCCGATCGCACTACCATACCAGTACCGCACCTGCCATCTTCCCAAACTTCCACAACTTGACCCCCCCACCAATTGCGGATGTAGCTGCCTTCCGGGGCCGCCATGTCCAAACCGTAATGAAAATCCCCGCCGCGGGGGCCGAAGGGGGAAGTATAGGCTTCAAAACTTTCCACTGGAAAAGAAGCTTCTTGCCACAAATTACCCGTCGCTACTCTGCTTGGTAAACCTGACTGAGCTTTGACCACCTGCTGCTGCAAATAAGGGCTGATCAACACAATGCCGATCGAAAGTGCCAGCAGCAGCATCTGTCTGAAACGAAAAAAGCGTTTTACCGTCAGCGGGCCTCTAGAGTCTTGCAGGATTTTTTTCACGGCGAACAAGTTGAATGTGTGTGCGAGTGTGCGTTGAGGAGTGCCAATTCGCTGCAAGATGGCGTCTGATATCTACCCTTCCTTCGCGAATCAGTTTATCAACAACGTGTATCTTACTCCATCCAAAACCCGTGTCAAGGCTTCCGGGCATTTACGCGGGGGTAAGGCAAAAAAAAATGGCCTCAGAATTTCGGCTGCGGTTGAATTCGATCGAGCTTTTGCTTGACACTATAGTAGTTCGGGGATTTTGGATGTCGTCTGAAATCTCAAATTTATAACACACATCAAGCAATGCTTACTGAAATTTTTCCTTTTAGTTTTGCCATAGACGCAACTGCGATCGCCGGTGCGTCATTATGGTCTTTAGCCCTGTATTGGGGTCTCTCACCCATCACAGAATGGGTAATCCTGCAACTCAACCGCTGGATGAATTTTGCCGAAAGATCCCTCTACACCTCGGAAGCGGAGTTTGAGAGAACCCGCCAAGCCCGAGAAGCTCAAAATGCCTTTTATGCTTCCCTGTTGAGTATTCTGCCCTTTTTGATTGTGGGCGGATTGTGCAATTGGGGCGTCGAATTGTCGTTGGGTGCCAGTTGGGCGGTATCTATGGGGACGATCGCCTGTATTGGCGGTGGCGTGTACGAACTCGGGCGCCGAGACGGCGAGTCTTAGGCAATTTTAGATTTTGGATTTGGGACACTCCTGGACGCGCAGGTAGTCAGAAACCGGGTTTTTGCGACAATATTTCGTTGTCACCCGCAGATTCGCTAAAAAACCCGGTTTCTTTTGTTGAAGCAGGTAATTCCTGTATGATTGTCGCTCAAAAATTACAATGTAAAGCTATGAAACTAAAGTGGTTGATACCTGCAATTATCTCATCTTTTTCGATCGTTGTTATTCCTGCGAAAGCGGCTGAAACCAGGTGCGGATGGTTGATTAATCCCACGCCTGCTAATTGGTATCTCAAAGACAAATATGCTCAGTGGATTATCTCGGCGCAAGGGGGATATCAAGCCGGAGGAATGGATAATATTCCTCCTTTTAACGACGATGAATATGTCAAAACTAATGTCAATTATGGATATGGTTGTGCTTGTTTGGATGTGGTAACAGATAGAAATCGAATCAGAATTACCACGATACAAGGTGGCGAACAATTACCACTCTCGACTTGTCGCCAAGATCCGAATTTACCAAAAATTCGTTAGTTGTGGCAAAACTAGACATTTTTTTAACTCAGTAAAATGAAATACGAACCAACATCATTAAATCAAGCCCGCGCCGCCTTCAAACAAATCTGGGGATACGACGACTTTCGGCCGCCTCAAGGAGAAATCGTCAGCAGTTTGTTAGCCGGGAAAGATACAATGATAATTATGCCGACAGGTGGTGGCAAATCAATCTGCTTTCAACTGCCAGCTTTATTACAAACAGGCTTAACTTTGGTGATTTCGCCGTTAGTCGCACTGATGGAAAATCAAGTGCAAGAATTGCGCGATCGCAATTTACCCGCTGCCCTCCTCCACAGTCAATTGCCAACACAGCAGCGCCAACAAACTATGCAATCGCTGCAACAAAACAAGTTGAGATTGCTGTACCTGTCTCCCGAAACATTACTCAGCAAACCTGTTTGGGCAATTATCAGTCAGCCGCACATCCCAATCAACGGTTTAATATTAGATGAAGCTCACTGTTTAGTCCAGTGGGGCGATACTTTTCGACCAGCTTACCGCCGTTTGGGTACAGTGCGATCGGCTTTGTTAAAATCTAAGCCGGAAGGAACTAAAATTGCGATCGCAGCTTTCACCGCCACCGCCAACCCCCAAGCGCAGCAAACAATCAACAAAGTCTTGCAACTACACAAGCCGGAAGCTTTTTTGCTCAGTCCGTACCGTTCTAACCTGCACCTGCAAGTGCAAACTGTCTGGACACGCAGAGGGCGGAGACAACAGTTATTAAATTTTATCAAAGCTCGACCAAAAGAAGCAGGTTTAGTCTACGTCCGCACTAGAAAAGATAGCGAAAACTTGGCGGATTTGTTGGAAGATGCGGGTTATAAAACGGCAGCCTATCATGCAGGTTTGAGTCCAGAATCGCGGCGAAAAATAGAAACAGCTTGGCTGAATAACGATCTGAAATTTGTTGTTTGTAGCTGCGCCTTCGGGATGGGAATTAATAAGCCGGATGTGCGCTGGGTTGTTCATTTTCAAGCACCTTTGCTATTATCGGAATACATTCAGGAAATAGGTAGAGGCGGACGCGACGGCAAATCTGCGATCGCCCTGACGTTGATTAGCGAACCGACGGGTTTGCTTTATCCCGATGACAAACAAAGAGCACAATTTTTTCAAGACAAATTGCGATCGCAATTTCGAGAAGCCCAGCAGTTGGCGAAACAACTCCCAGCTAAGGGCGATGTAGATGCTGTGGGGCGGGAATTTCCCGCAAGTGCGATCGCCCTTTCGATCTTGCACAGCAGCGGACAGTTAAGATGGGAAGATCCTTTCAATTATGCGATCGACAAATCCGCACAACAAAAAGGTGGCAAACAAAACTTTACCGCCCCCGAAGAAATGGCAAAATATCTCAAGCATCGGGAGTGCAGGTGGCAATTTTTGCTGCAAGCTTTTGGCTTTACTAAGGAATCTAAATCTATGCGCTGCGGGCACTGCGATAATTGTCGGTAATTCTAGATAACTCGGCGGTTGAAACCGCTACTACACAAACAAAGTCCGCCGGACGCCGACTAAGAAATACGAAAGAAAGTAGCCGTAAGGTGCGTCGCCATCAAAAAATCCCAAGAAAAATCGACAATCTAATAGCGACGCACCTTACATTAAGGTATAATTATATATCGACGATCGATTACCGATTACCGATTACCGATTACCGATTACCGATTACCGATTACCAATTACCAATTACCAATTACCAATAAACTAAATGATAGAAATAAATACTAAAGAAATATATACAGTAGAAAATACAGAGGAATTTAATCAAACTAATGTCACTCAGCGATTAGATATTTGGCTGTCAAACCAGATACCAGACTTATCGAGATCGCGAATCCAAACTCTGATATCACAAGGCAACGTCAAAGTCAACGACGCAACCTGCACCTCGAAAAAAATATCAGTCAAAACGGGCGATCGCATCCACATCACTTTACCCGAAGCCCAGCCCACAAAATTAGAACCCCAAGCAATTCCCCTCGACATCCTCTACGAAGACGACAGCCTAATAATCATCAACAAACCAGCCGGATTAGTCGTCCATCCAGCCGCCGGACATCTAGACGGTACCTTAGTCAACGCCCTGTTAGCCCACTGTCCCCTCGCAGAAATCGGCGGCGTTCAACGCCCCGGAATCGTCCACAGATTAGACAAAGATACAACAGGTGCGATCGCGATCGCCAAAACCGACATCGCCCACCAAAACCTGCAAGCCCAACTCAAAACCAAAACCGCCCGCCGGGAATATTTAGGCGTAGTTTACGGAGTTCCTAACGCCGAAACAGGTACAATAGACCTACCCATCGGCCGGCATCCCACAGACCGCAAAAAAATGGCAGTAGTACCAGAACAAAAAGGCGGCCGCCCCTCCGTTACTCACTGGACAATCAAAGAAAGAATCGGCAACTATTGCTTAATGCACTATCAATTAGAAACAGGCCGCACCCATCAAATTCGCGTCCACACAGCCGAAATTAAACATCCCATAGTCGGCGACCCCATGTACAGTTCCAACCGTTCCATCGGCGTAAATTTAACCGGACAAGCCCTCCACGCATGGCGCCTGCAATTGCAGCATCCGTTAACCGGAGAGTTGATTGAGGCGATCGCGCCTTTACCCGATCAATTCAACACTCTGCTAAAAATATTGCGCCTGCGAGCTCATATTTGATAATTGGTAACTGAGTATGGGGAATTAATAATTGGGAATTGATGACTACTAACTACTGTTCGCGAGCGGGGACAGCACTACTACTGTTTGCGAGCGGGGACAGCACTACTAACCACTAACCACTAACCACTAACCACTAACCACTAACCACTAACCACTAACTACTAACCACTAACCACTAACTACTAACCACTAACTACTAACTACTAACCACGGACAAAAAATTATGAGTCCTGAGTTTTGGATTCCGAGTTTAATAAAAAACTCAAACCTCAAAACTCAAGACTCAAAACTCTCTCAGCCTAAAAACTGATCGATTAAATCCATAGCCCGACACAAACAATAGTACCAAGCAGTATCAATTAGCGGCGAGGAACCATCGTGGCAATATTGATATTAGCCAGAGATACGCGCTGCGGCGGAGTAGCAGGCATGGACATATTCCGAGCCATATTCAAATAGTTCGACGGATCGCCAGCCTTCGCTTGCTGTTCTTGAGGAACAAAACGGCGAACTGTACTCTGCCAAATGATTTGCGGGAAGCCAAGCTGCGAGCGGTGGTACTCGTTGTAGCGAGGTGTCTTCAAATTGAAAGGAGTTTCCCCTCCAACACGCTGAGGCAAAATTCGGCGTTTTTGGTAAGGAATTGTATCGTAGCCGAAGTTGTCGAGGTACTCATCGCTATTGACCAATTCGTCAATAAACCCTTGAGGCCCCTTGGTTGCAACTACGATCGACCAAGCAATCTTTTCGCGATCGCTGTAAACATCCCGGCCCAAAACGCGCTGCACGCACATTTCCACAAACCGGTAGTTGCTGTTAGTTTGGTAATTCCGTTCCAAGAAAGGCCCCGAAGTCGCCAAACCGCGAATGAAATCCCGCACAGTAATTTGGCCGAACTTGAGTTGCGACTCCAAAGACTTTTGGCGGTTGCTCTTGAGGATTTGGTGTTCGCTGTAAATCTGACGATATCCAGCCCAAATCAAATTTTCCATGTCCCCGGACGAGAGCACATTTTCAGTTGTGAAAACTCTGGGCTGCTCGTCGCCCCCTACTTCATAACCAGCAACGCGCTGGTTTTGACTCTTGGGGGCGTAGCTTAATAAAGGAAGCGCCACGTTAAAATCTCCGTTATCTCAAATTTCAGAAATAGTTGACACCGCGAGCTGCCAGCATAACGGATACAACTAACCAACATACAGATTAGGGGATTCCCGCAATCTAAATCCGATTTTCCTGAATTTTTGCAACAATCTGTAACATTTGTTGTCAGTGGGCAGTGGGCAGTGGGCAGTGGGCAGTGGGCAGTGGGCAGTGGGCAGCAAAATAAATTACCAGCCCAGAGCCGAGTAAAACTGGCTGGGAGGGGCTTGATCCTCTGCTGCTGGCTTAGCTGCATCGGAGTCTGGTTCCACTCGAACTTCCGTACAAAAAGTCGATGTGCTGAAACCGCCAAAGCGCTTTACCGCACTTGTCCGCATCCGCACGTTCGGAGTCGCAAACCAAAAACGCTCGATCGAACTCATGGTCTCGTATTCGGTAATCAGCAACAGCGCATCTTCATCATCCATCTCAAAACGGCCAGCCACCGGCACAATTTCCGCGTAGCCCCGTTCCCGCAACATCAAACCCTGCCGCGGATTTTCAGGATCGGGGACGATCGCGAATACGGTAGACCCCTTATGATTCTCATCATCCTTATCCCACGCCATAGTGCCGTGCCAAGTCACAAACGCTCCCCCAGCAGCCCGACTCGGATCGACTTCGTGCATCTGGCAAATCTCAGCCACTCGATCGTCATCCGCACCCAGCGCCGTTACTTGAATATTTGAATCTCCAATCTCCGCTTGGCGAAAAGCCAGATGGTGAGTGCTGCGCTGCGATCGCCACTCCCCAGCACTGCTCTGAAAAAACTCCATTGCATCCATACAAAATAGCTCCTTTGGCTTAGGCTTCCCGGTTTTTATCCCTGTTTTATGATAAAGCTCCCCCCACTTAGATGTACTTTTGCGACACAAATTAGTTTCAAAATGTGTACTTTGGACATATTGTCAAGCAGATGTTATGATAGTTTACAATATAGGGAACACAACAAAGCCTGCGGAACGTCATTCCGATCTATCTCGCATCGATCTCACGTAACAAACTGGAGGAGCGATTTTATGGATATGCCTACAACCAGCCTCAGCATGGAACAGCAGTTTAAATTGCAACTGCTGCGCGAACAAGTCAAAACATTGAGTCAAGACCAAGCTCAGGAATACTTGCTAGAAGTGATGCGACAAAACATGGTCAAAGAAAACCTGTTAAAGTATTGGATGAAGAAGATGTGAGCTTTTCGAGAACTTCTTCAACAAAATCAGCTACTTGTATCTGCAAAAAGTACGATCGAGCTTTTAAACATAAAAACCAAGAATCTCGGCTCCTCCAAGAAACCGGGATTCTTCAGTTATCAAGAAATTGGGTTTAAAACCCTTTCTTCAGTGGCCGGCTTTTTCCATAATTAAGTAATGTAACATAGTATTGACTTTGGGGGCAATCAATTCTAGTCTAAAATTAGATTTTAAGGATTAAGTATCTCGCTGCAAAGCCAGGAAAAATCGTAATTAAAGTCAATCACAAACAACTAAAGATCAAGTTTTAGAAATGGTACGCGGGCCAGGACGTGAAACCAGGGATTTTAAATCCCTAAACGCTTGAGGAGCTTGTTGTAAGACAAGGATAGCAGCCCACCTTTTAAGGCAAAAGGATTGCGCCCAAGAACCCACGCTTGCGCGGGATATTAAGATCGAAATGTCTTAAGAATCCTCGTGCCTTAAGGCCGAGGAGTGTCAAGTCCGAATTGGTTCGTAGTAAGGACTTTAGTCCTGTGACGGATGAGGACTAAAGTCCTCACTACGAACCAATTTGATTGTCGTCGTTCGTGTAGGGCGATTGTTTCAACCTGTTGGAGACTCCGGCAACTCAACCAAAACGGCCGCTGACATAATCCATAGTAGACTCTTCCTTCGGATTTTGGAAAATCACCTCAGTCCTGTCGCACTCCACAAGATAGCCAAACCGCTTCCCATCGTCAGAAAGTTTAGCATTGAAAAAAGCAGTCAAGTCAGAAACCCGAGTAGCCTGCTGCATATTGTGAGTCACGATTACAATCGTATACTTCTCCTTGAGTTCCCGCATCAACTCCTCAATCTTAATCGTCGAAATCGGGTCAAGGGAAGCGCAAGGTTCATCCATCAATACTACATCAGGATTAATTGCGATCGCCCGAGCAATACACAAACGCTGCTGCTGGCCACCCGACAGCGAAAAACCGCTTTGCTTCAGCTTATCCTTTACCTCATCCCACAAATAAGCTTGTTTGAGCGACTTTTCCACCAACTCATCCATATCTCCCTTATAGTTATTCACCCTCGCACCGTAAGCAATATTGTCATAAATCGACTTCGGGAAAGGATTCGGCTTTTGAAACACCATCCCAATCTTGCGGCGCACCTCCACAGCATCAATATCAGGATCGTAAAGATTTTGACCGTGATAATCAATTCGGCCTTCTAAACGAAAACCGTTAACCAAATCATTGAGGCGGTTAAAACATCGCAGAATTGTACTTTTACCGCAGCCAGACGGCCCAATTAAAGCAGTAATCTGATTTTTGGGAATCTCCATGCAAACATTTTTTACCGCGTGAAAAGCGCCGTAAAAAATATTGATATTCTCAGTACGTAAAACAGTTTCAGTCTTATTTGCCAGATTCATCATACACTTAATACTCCAATCGAATTTTACAAATGAAAATGTTATTGGTGATTGGTTATTGGTTCTTGGCCACCCCCAACGAATGACAAATAACAAATAACTAATGACTTCAATAAACCTTTTGGCGAGTAGCCCAACGAGACAGAATACTCGTCAGCAAAACCATCAACACCAAAATCAAAGAAGCAGCCCAAGCCAATTCTTTCTGTGCCTTAAAAGGAACCGTTGCAAAGTTGTAAACCAAAACCGAAAGACTCGGAGTTGGCTTATCAAATCCAGCCGGCCAAAAAGGCGAATTCAGCGCCGTGAAAATCAAAGGAGCAGTTTCACCAGCAGCGCGAGCAACCGCCAAAGTCACACCAGTTAAAATAGCCGGAATTGCCGCAGGTAAAACCACCTGCAACACTGTTTGATAATTAGAAGCACCCACACCAACCGACGCCCATCTGATATCCTGCGGGACAATTTGTAGAGCTTCGTCAGTAGTCCGCACAATCGTCGGTAACATCAGCACAGCCAGCGCCGCGCCTCCTGCAATTGCCGAAAAACCTCCCATATTTACCACGAACAAACCGTAGGCAAATACACCTGCAATAATCGATGGAACTCCGCTGAGGACATTAGTTGCAAAGCGCACCCAGCGAGCGACTTCGCCGCTGCTGAACTCTGACAAATAAACGGCGGCCAATACGCCAAAAGGAACAGCAATTAGAGAGGCAATTCCTACGGTCATTAATGTACCGATAATTGCGTTAGCGATACCGCCTCCCGACAGTCCAGGCGGGGGTGGCAATTTGGTAAATAAGTCTAAATTTAGGCGGTTAAAACCCTGTATGGTTACGTAGGAAAGGACTGCAAACAAAGGCAGCAGAGTGATAGCCATACAAGCTCCAGCTATTCCGGTCATCGCCAGATTTAACAGAGTTCTAGGGCTATTTTTGACCTTCTTTAAACTGCCTACTTTCTGTTCTAAAGAATTCTCGTCAGGGACGGGATTTGACATAAATAAAGCTATTAGGAAATTGTGGCAAACTTCTAGTTGTACTTGGCTCTTACTTGAGAAACAATCCACTCTGCCAAAACATTAACAATCAGCGTCATGATAAACAGAATTAGTCCCGTGTACATCAGAGCAGACACTTGCAAGCCGGAAGCTTCGGCAAATTGATTTGCCATCAAAGAAGCAATAGTATTTGCAGGAGCTAGCACTGAAGCACTTAACTGATTGGAATTGCCAATTAACAGGGTGGCTGCCATTGTTTCTCCCATCGCGCGGCCCAGGCCGAGCATGATTCCGCCGACAATCCCGGAAAAAGCTGCGGGTACTAGCACTCTAAAAATTGTTGTCCAGCGAGTTGCTCCCAAACCTAGAGATGCTTGTCGCAATTCGGGCGGGAGACTGGCTAAAGAGTCGCGGGAGATAGCAGTAATAATGGGCAAAGTCATGATTCCCAAGATTACTCCGGCAGGTAACATTCCCGGGCCAACTGGCGGAGTGCTAAAAATCGGCAGCCATCCAAAGTTACCGTTGAGAAACTTTCCGATGCTGGTAAGTATGGGAATCAATACAGCAATTCCCCACAAACCGTAGACTACGCTGGGAATGGCGGCTAAAAGTTCTACTAAAAAAACTAAAGCTGTGCGTACTGGGAGCGGCAAAAAATCTTCGCTCAGGAAGATTGCAGTCCCTACTCCTAATGGTACCGCAATTAGGAGCGCGATCGCCGAACTGACGATCGTCCCATAAATCATCGGCAGCGCGCCGTACTCTTCTTTAACCGGATTCCAGCTACTGCTAAATAGAAATCCCAAACCGTACTGTTGAATCGCAGGTAACGCTCTATAAGCAACCGTCACGGCGATTACCAGCAAGATTACACCCACTCCGATGCCCAAAATGCGCGTCAGCCAGATAAAGGCTTGGTCTAACGACTTTTCTGCTCTTGAGCGCGATCGACTCTCTAATTGAGGGCTATTATTATCTGAAACCATAAACAAAAAACCCAAATAATAGTAGTGAGAAAGATTAATTTTAAGAAAAAGCTAGCTGGAAGAAAGCAGAAAGAAAAAGAATAAAAAAATCAAAGGGGCGGGTTGATTAATCCCGTGACTTTTCAACAAATATTTCTGGTGAAGCCCGCCGCTTTGATTTTGAAAGACGTAGATTGCGATTTACCTTTGGGTGGGGGCGGGTTTACGAGATTATTGGTTTTAGGCAATTATTGTTGGTGAATCCGCCCCTACAGAAATATCTCTCTTCTTTCTTCCTTCAATCGCTATTTGGCAACTTCAATTTTGTAGTCGGCGCTGATGCCGTCGGCCGCCGCGGCTACTTTTTCTTTAACACTTGCAGGCAAAGGAACGTAGCCCAATTCAGAACTAACTTTTTGACCTTCATTCAAGCCGTATTCAACCATTGCTTCGATCGCTTTGGCTTTGTTGGGGTCAGCAACTGTTTTAGGAACTAGCATCCAAGTGTAGGTGACAATTGGATAGGAAGAAGCGCCTTCTGGGTCTTCGATAAATGCTCGCAGATTTTCCGGTAAGGGCACTGTCGCTAGAGCTGCTGAAGCTGATTCGTCGTTAGGTGTGACAAAGGTGCCTGCTTTGTTTTGCAAAGATGCAAATTTGACGTTGTTGTTTTTGGCATAGCCGTATTCTATGTAGCCGACGCTGCCTGCGGTTTGCAGGATTTGGGCTGTGATGCCTTCGTTGCCTTTTGCACCAATAAAAGTACCTGTTTTGGGCCACTCTACTGTTTTGCCGTCACCTACTGCGGTTTTCCAGTCGGGGCTGATGGCGCTCAGGTGTTTGGTGAAGACGGCTGTTGTACCGCTACCGTCGGAACGGTGGATGACGGTGATGGCTTGGTCTGGCAATTTAGCGCCTGGATTGGCTGCGGCAATTTTGGGGTCGTTCCACTTGGTAATTTTACCTTGGAAGATTTCTGTGTAAACATCCCGTGGCAGTTTGAGTTCGGGTACGTCTGGCAGGTTGTAGCCGATAACGATGCTGCCGGCTGTCATGGGCAACAAAATCACGCCTTTGTCTGCTGGAACTTTGGCGATTTCGTCGTCTTTCATGGCGGTGTCGCTAGCGCCAAAGTCTACTGTGCCTTTGGTGAATTGTTCGATTCCGGCGCCGCTACCTACTGATTGATAGTTAATTTGTACTTTGGGGTTGATTTTGTTGAAGTCTTGAAACCAACGCTGGTATAGAGGTGCGGGGAATGATGCGCCTGCTGCTGTGATTGCTACGTCTGAGGCGAGGGCGAGTTTGGTGTTGGTTGCTGCTGCAACGGGGGCAGCGCCGGGGGTTGCTGCGGTGTCGCTGCCGGGGCTGGGGCTGCTGCTGGTGGTTGTGCTGCCGCCGCCGCAAGCTGCTAAGCTGAGGGCGATCGCCATAGCAGAAATTGCTGTGGTAACACGATTCGGATTTATCAAGTTGATACGAAAAATCATAAGTATAGAAATTTGCGATCGTTATACGGGTGTCGCGCACTAGCATATCGCGCGAAAGTAAAGCTTAGGTTAAAAATCTTTACATTTTATCTTAATCTAATGTTAACCAAGATTAAATTCATTCATGAGCTTGACAAGTGTGATTTTTTTAGATATATGCCAAATAAATTAGTAGAGAAACAAGGATGCGATCGCGCGATCGCGAACAATTCCACATTAGGCGATCGGCACATCCAGACTTGAGAACCATAAAACCCTACAATGGTGGTTGTTTTGACAAGGTGCTAGTATTGAGAACTTAAATGCTGCTAGCGTTGAAGCTGGCATCTGAGGAATACCTTCTGACGAACACCGTTTGACGATCATGCCTGCTCCTATCGAATTAATCTGGGCTGTTATTGGTTTGCTCCTAACGATAGGAGGCACTTTTTTGCCTGCATCTGTGACAATGCCGATCGGGTTTTGGGACGATCGCGGACTTCAGGCGTACTCTTTAGGTGTTACCTATCAAATTGGAGCAGTATTGCTAGTAGGCTGCATGGGTGGCAAAAATGCGGCGGCTCTCTCGCAAATTGCCTATTTGGTATTAGGATTGACTTTGTGGCCAGTTTTTGCTCAAGGTGGCGGCATCGGCTACATTAAAGAAGCGAGTTTTGGGTATTTGTTGGGTTTCGTGCCTGGTGCTTGGGTGTGCGGCTGGGTCGCTTTTAAGGTTGCTTCGCGGTTGGAATCGATCGCTTTTAGTTGTTTGTGCGGTTTATTTACAGTTCACGCGATCGGCTTAATTTATCTGATTTTTAATTACTTGCTGATTCCGGGCAAAAAAACACCTTTATTGAATGAGATTCTAAAATATTCTGTTTATCCTCTACCGGGACAATTGGCTGTGGTTTGTGCGATCGCACTTCTGTCATTTACTTTGCGCCGCTTGATGTTTTATTAATTGGGGAATTGGGGCATAGGGCATAGGGCATAGGGCATAGGGCATTGGTAATTGTGCAAAATTGGGTTATAGTATCATTCTGCAACGGGAAAGTCATCTCGCTGCGGGTGGGAAAGATCGGCTAAACTGCTGAAACGCGAGATTTGAGTGAATTATCCCATGCCCGATGCCCTATCTTTTATTCCCTAATCCATGCGTTTTAAAAGAAATCCCTTGTTCTGGGTAGCTGCTATTATCAGTTTAGTTTTAGACCACCTGAGCAAGTTTTGGGTGGTGCAAAATTTTGACTTGACGGTTCCTCCGCAGACTCAGCCGCTGTTACCGGGGATATTTCACTTCACTTATGTTGTTAATACCGGTGCGGCTTTTAGTTTGTTTAGCAATGGTGGGGCGAGTTGGTTGCGCTGGCTGTCTTTGGGTGTGAGTGTGGGATTGATGATTTTGGCTTGGTTCGGGCCGCGAATTAACCGCTGGGAACAAGCTGGCTACGGTTTGATTTTGGGGGGCGCACTGGGTAACGGGATCGATCGATTTATTTTGGGCCACGTTGTAGATTTTATCGATTTTCGGATCATTCGGTTCCCGGTATTTAATCTGGCCGATGTGTTTATTAATGCTGGGATTATCTGTTTGTTGATTGCAACTTTTCACGGTGCACCGCCGCCGAGAAACCGAGATGATAGCGATTCTATTTCAGAGTAATAGGATTTTTCTCAACTCTTTGTACGACATAATTGTTGGCGGAGTCAAACGAATGTTGTTTGCACTCTGCTGGCGATAACACAGGTGCTTCGCTACTCGAAAAGTCGATTTTTTTGAGAGATTGTGAATGGCGACGCACCCTACGGCTTTCTCACTCATTTACCAGAAGAATTGGTTGAAAGCCTCTCCCTTTGAGGGAGAAATTAAAATCAGACTATTCATTATTCCAATCCTCGAACTTAAGGGTAGAGGTCGCTATCAAACTGTCAATTGTCAACTGTCAACTGTCAACTGTTGAAACTAACCCAACGATTCGATTTGATTTATAACCGGGAAAAACTCGATCGACCTTTTCCCCATCCAGCCGTAAATGACTCTGCAACAAAGTAGCAATTACATCTCGAAAATCCGTCGTCACGGCTAAATCGCGCTTTTGATACAACTGACTTTCATCCAATCCCGGCCACTCGCCATAAACTTTGCCGCCCTTAATATTACCACCCAAAAGCCACATCGCATTTCCGTGTCCGTGATCCGTGCCGCCGTTACCGTTTTCGCGCACAGTGCGGCCGAATTCTGAGATAACTACGATCGCACTTTCGGAGTAAACATCACCCAATCCCTGCACCAAATTCGCTAAACCCTGTCCCAGGGGGCGCAATCTTGCGGCTAATTGGCCTTGGGAACTTCCTTGATTGATGTGGGTATCCCAGCCTCCGAGGGCGAGGAAAGCTAGCTGAATGCTGGAGTCTCTCGCCATCAGCCGCCCCAATTGCGTCGCGTCGCCGGGGAAACCATCGGCTAAGGGTGCGCCGTTATTGGCGGCTTTCATTTCTGCATCTAAGTTAGCCAGCAGGGTTTGGCGGGCGGCGCGACTTTCTCGATATGCTTGACCTAGTTGGTCGCTATCGCTGTAAAGTCGATCGAATGCGGTACCGATTTGGGGTTTGTCAATGGCGATCGGGCGGCTGGCATTTTTACCTAGTCTAAAGCTGGCAACTGCCATTTTTCCCGACAGGATGCGGGGTGTGGAGGTGCCACCATTCAGGGCTTGGACGGGGGAATTGGCGGATATGACTGACAGCAGGCGGTTCATCCAGCCGTCGGGGGTCTTGTTTTTGCCGGGAGTGCCACTTTCCATGTAGTCTTGCGCCTCAAAGTGCGATCGGGTGGGATCGGGAGAACCGCAAGCGTGGGCAAATGCGAGGGTTCCTTGCTGCCACAGCGGGGCGATCGCGCTGAGTGCGGGGTGGAGTCCAAAACGGCCGTCAAGGTCGATCGCACCGCCTTGCAGCCCCGGTTTTGGGATAGCTATTTTGGGTCGAGATTGATAGTAATTCGCTTCTTGGTAGGGAACAATTACGTTTAAGCCATCGACTGCGCCGCGCAAAAAGATGACAATTAATCGTTTGCTGTTCTTGGGTGCGGCGGCTTTCACGGCTAAACCGTGGAGTCCGACAGACATAATTGTCGAAGTTGAAAGCAATCCGGTTTGGATTAAAAATTGGCGTCTGTTCATGGTAATGGGTAATGGGTAATGGGTAGTAATTGGTAATTGGGAATTGGTAATTGGTAATTGGTAATTGGGAATTGGTAATTGGGAATTGGTAATTGGGAATTGGTAATTGGTAATTGGTAATTGGGAATTGGTAATTGGGAATTGGTAATTGGAAGTTAAAGTGCTAACGCTCTTCCCTCTGGGAGCATCTCAGTTTTACAAGAAGCATTTTTTATTGTAGTGCTGTCCCCGCTCGCGTGCTTATACACCCACGCGAGTTCTCGACAGCACTATAAATGCAAAACTGAGATGCTCCCTTCCTTCTTCCTTCTTCCTTCTTCCCTCTTCCTTCTTCCTTCTTCCTTCTTCCTTCTTCCTTCTTCCTTCTTTTATCGGCGCATAAATTCTGGACTGCCCAAAATCAAAGCGGGGCGTAAATTAGCCGGACTGGAGGCGATCGCACTTTTGGTATTCGCCGAGAAATCATTCCCCAAAATATTAGCTAACTGCGACGGATCTATTAACTGGTTGCTATTTCTCGGGCCCATTGGCAAAGAGGAGTTAGAAGGAGTTGCGATCGCAGGTAACATCCATCCCGACTGATTGTTGTCAGCGGGAGGAGAGTTTAAATACAAGGGATTGGTGGCCAAAGCCGTGACAAAACTCAACCGACGGGCGATCGCATCTGGATTCAGCCAAGCATCTTGAGTATTCTTGTAACCGTCGGGAGTTGGGCAGCCGTAAGGTGCCATTCCTAGCTGTAGCAAAGTTGTGTACAGCGGTTGAAAATTTTCTACTGTCTTATTTGTCGATCGCACCGCCGATATAACGTATTGGTAGGGAGTTTTAAACTTAGCGCTGTAATTTTTTTTATCCCAGAATTCTCGGCTGCGGAACAAAGTATTTAAGACTTCGCGGATATCTCCATCAGTTTCGAGAAAGCGCTGGCTGAGGCGATCGACTAACGCATTTGGCGGGCTGTCAGCCACAAAATATTGAGCTAATTTATAACTGACGTGTTTGGCTGTGGCTGGGCTTTTGGCTAAAATAGTTAAAGCTTGTTTTCCCTCGGTTTCGCCCGAACCTTTGATAGTTTTCCCGAGAAATATTTTATCGCTAAAATCATGGCGTTTGGCATCAAAATAAAAGCTGTAACCGTCCTTTTCAGATGGTCGCGGCCCAAATCCCCAGCCTGTAAAAATGCGAGCTAATGCGATAACATCTTGTTGCGTATAACCCCCATTGACGCCTAAGGTATGCAGCTCCATTAACTCCCGCGCATAATTCTCATTTAATCCCCGAAATCCGCCTTTGGCTCCGATACTTTTTGGATCGGTATTTTGCCAATTATCTAAATAATACAACATGGCAGGATGACGGGAAGTTGCACCTAGCAAGTCCCGGAATTTTCCCAGAGCGTAGGGTCTAATTGCTTCTTGTTCGTAGGCTCCTACCCAGAGTTTATTTAATCCTTTATCTGAGTAAACATTAAAGTGATTGTACCAAAAATCCACCATAACTTCTTGCAATTGGCGGGGACTTTCTGCCGATCGCAATAAACGAGCTTTAACTGCTTCTTGGAGAATTATCCGAGCCTTGATGCTGGCGGCTCTGATTGCTTCTGGTGTTGGTTTTTGACCGTTTTGCGATCGGCGGACACCGTATTCGACAAAGAGTTCTGCTGGTGTTTTTTGCAGGGTTTCTAACCTGTTGATGCGAGAGGTAAGGTTCTGAGGTTCGGGGATGGTTTCTGGGGAGAGTTGCTGTTGGATGTAATTTTCTGTGCCGTGCGATCGCACTTTTTCGATATCGCCCAATCGCGGGCCAAAACTAATGCGGTTGAGGAGATGCAGAATTTTGGAATTGTCGGGGGGACTGGCGGCGCTGCTGGAGGCGATCGGGCACAGCCACAAGTAGAGAAATAATGCCCCATGTTTGAGTTTCAGTTTCATAGTAGCTGCTGGGGGAACTATTGGTTAATTCTGTATGCCTTAGACTGGTTGGGCGGCAAAAAGGTTCAATAGTTTAGGATTTCGGCACTGGCGATGGAAAACCGGATTTTTTAACCAATACTTGCTTAAAACTCTCAATAAGAGTTAAAAAAACCCGGTTTCTTTGTGGGCGAGTGCGTAACTCCTACGGTTGTTAGTCATCAACGCCCAACATGGATACGCGGATGACACAAATTTATTATCCGTATCTCCGCAGGCGATCGCTGTCCGGCGGTCAGTCCATAGCATAAAATTAGAAAAGAAAGAGATATTATTTTCCTAAAGCTAAACTTGCCCGTGACTCCTAATCCATTTGCCGAAGAACGCCTGCTATTTGCCCCAGCAACCCCCGATGCTGATGCTATTCCGACTATTTTTGCATTTCCCAACGAGTACACGGTGGGGATTACCAGTCTCGGCTATCAGATAGTGTGGGCAACTTTAGCCGTGCGATCGGATATTGAAGTCAGCCGTTTATTTACTGATATCAACGAACCACTTCCCCGACATCCAGAATTGCTGGGATTTTCGCTTTCTTGGGAACTCGATTATGTAAATATTCTCAATTTATTGGAATCTCTAGAAATTCCGATTTGGGCATCAAAAAGAACTGACAATCATCCAATAGTATTTGGTGGTGGCCCGGTTCTTACCGCGAATCCCGAACCTTTTGCAGAATTTTTTGATGTAATTTTGCTGGGAGATGGCGAACATCTCATTGATAATTTTATTGATGCTTGTAAAGAAGTTCGTAGTGCCGACAGACAAACTAAATTGCGGCATTTAGCGCAAGTTCCTGGGGTTTACGTTCCCAGTTTGTACGAAGTAACTTATTTGGATGCCACGGAGGGGATTAAATCGATTCATCCTGTGGATTCTGAAATTCCTAGTATGGTGGAAAAACAGACTTATCGCGGCAATACTTTGTCTGCTTCTACTGTAGTGACAGAAAAAGCGGCTTGGGAAAATATTTATATGGTGGAAGTGGTGCGGAGTTGCCCAGAAATGTGCCGTTTCTGTTTGGCAAGTTATCTCACTTTACCATTTAGAACTGCGAGTTTGGAGGATTCGCTAATTCCGGCGATCGATCGCGGTTTAGCTGTGACTAATCGTTTGGGTTTGTTGGGTGCTTCTGTGACTCAGCACCCAGAATTTGAAGCATTGCTGGAGCATTTAAACCATCCGAAATACGACGGAGTGCGGCTGAGTCTTTCTTCGGTACGCACGAACACGGTGACAGTTAAGTTAGCGGAAATATTGACAAACAGAGATAGCAAGTCTGTGACGATTGCGGTGGAAAGTGGTAGCGAACAAGTTCGCAAGATTGTGAATAAAAAACTCACTAACGATGAAATTATTCAAGCTGCTATTAATGCTAAGGCTGGTGGCTTAAAAGGGATTAAGCTTTACGGTATGGCGGGAATCCCCGGCGAAGAGATGGAGGATTTGGAGGAGACAGTGGCGATGATGAAGGCGATTAGAAAAGCCGCTCCGGGTTTGCGCTTGACTCTGGGATGCAGCACTTTTGTCCCGAAATCTCATACTCCTTTTCAGTGGTTTGGTGTGAATAAAGATGCAGAGAAGAGGCTGAAGTTTTTAGATAAAGAATTGCGGAAGTTGGGATTAGAATTTAGACCTGAAAGCTATAACTGGTCTGTGATTCAGGGTTTGCTATCGAAGGGCGATCGCAGATTGTCTAAGCTGTTGGAATTAGTGCGACACTACGGAGATACTTTGGGAAGTTATCGGCGGGCTTTTAAGGAGTTGCGGGGAGAGTTACCGGAAATGGATTTTTATGTTTTCCAAGAGTGGGATTTAAATCAGGTTTTGCCTTGGAGTCATTTAAAAGGGCCCTTACCAGAAGCGACTTTGAAGAAGCATTTGGCTGAGGCTATGAGTCATTCGATTTGAGATTTTGGATTTTAGATTTGGAATCAATATTTCTGGTTCTCGATATTTCAATCGATTGCATTTGTCATGGAAAAATGTAGATTTTAAGACAATAATGGTACGTAGTTGCGCTTCAGCGCTCTTTCTTATATATAAAGCAATACGGTTCACTTAAGATAATAAAGGTACGTAGTTGCGCTTCAGCGCTCTTTCTTATATATAAAGCAATACGGTTCACTCATGTACTGCTAGTCGTGAAACTCCCATGAAAAATAGATACAGTTTGCTTCGTTCCTCTCGAAAGACAATCTTAAGTAAACCGTATTAGATTTTAAAATGGAGTATTTGCAGTTTAAGAGTTAGGAAATGGCGGAATGCAAAAGAAAGTTTGACAGTTATCCTATTTTCAGGCTCTAGGGGGTTAGTTTGATTGTAGGCGATCGACTTTATTTGCGATCGGGCGAGTGCAGAGGTGCGGATCTTTGAGATTTTCGATATGCAAGTTAGGGATTCTTCGCAGGATCCACACCCTACAATTACTGTTGCTTTGATCGTCAAATTTCCCGCAGGGAAACGGCACTGCCGTGTCCGAATTTCGGGGCAATTGTCGATCGCATTTAAAACTGCTATAATTTCTACCAAAAGGTCGATCGCCCAATCAAAACTCGATCGCCAAACAGCACCTACTTTTCCATGATGACCACAAAATCCTCAATCATCACGTCAAAAGTGCGGGCCAACTTGTACACTGCGGCAAAGTCAACCATCGCCATCCCCTGAGAGCGGGCATAATTGCTAATCGTACTGTACCCCACGCCCGATCGCTGGGCAACCTCCTTCAGCGTCCATCCCTTCTCGGCCGCCAACTCTCGAACCCGCAACCTGACTAAACCTTTACTCATATAAACTATTTACAAAATTTTGGATTTAGTATAATATAGCAAAAAGCGATCGCCCAGGTCATTCGATTTTAGATTTTAGATTTTAGATTTTAGATTGACTCTAAAGATGAATCTAGAAGCTGGAACGTTGGTCTAAAGTTTGGGGCCGCTTACGGGAGAAATCGGCGCTTGTATCCGTTTGGCGGCAGAGTCAACGAAACTAAAGGCGATCGCCCGTTATAATTAATGCCGAGAGATAATTACTGTCGATCGCACCTAGCAGATAGACTGAGCTACCACCACCAGATGCAACTACAATGATATTAGAGAATCAGTTAAGATCGTCGTCAGCGATCGGCGCCTCAAAAATTATTCACAAATCGTTGACGGTCAATCCGCGATCGAGATTTGTCACCGAAGAAACCGTAGCACTTTTGTTCAACATCACGCCCGACCAAATTTACCGAATCGAATGCTGTCACAACATGGTGTACGTACACGCCAAAGGCCTCAGCAGATTCGTCAGCTACGCCGATTTCCCCCCAATCTTAGAAGTAAAACCGGCCTGCACCCAAGACTATCTCGGCTGGTACAAACGCTGGAAACGCACCCAAGCACCAGAATTTTGGACTAAATTTTATACGTACAACTTCAAAGCCGCTGTTTCAGTTGACAGCTTGCACGAGTGGGGTAAATTAGTCGCTACAGTTAAATTGGTAATTTCTGCCTCAGCATTGCAACAATTGCGCGATGTTTACGCTCAAGAAAAAACCTTAATGGAAAGTTTCTAAAGGGAGCATCTCATTTTGGTAAAAAGCATTTTTTCTTTGAGTGCGAGCGGGGACAGCACTACAAATGCAAAACTGAGATGCTCCCGAAGCTTTCTTGCCCTATCTTTTTTTAGGCGATTTGTCTAGGATTGCCGGACTGTCTGATTTTCAGGCAACCTGTCACCCCGTCAGCTCGATTATTCTCCTGCATCACCAACTAAGCGCGTGAGTCATTGCGCCAGCAGCAGCAACGATCGTTTCGCCTGATTCCGATCGCCCCCCTATACAAAATTAGCCGGATCTTGATCTCGCCGGTGCTTCACGGGAATAGGCTCACCTTGACCGTCACCCACGAGGGCGGCAGTTTCCTCTAAGCTTTCCCTCAGCCGTTTGGCCGCGTAAATGGACATATCGCGGGGCACATTTACCCGATCGCGCAAATACCGCAAAGCCCCATCAGAACCAACCGGCGGCGTACAACTTTCGCCAGTCACCATCAAAGTTAAAGCACAGCGCAAAGCCTCATCGAATAAGTTGTCATCAGCAGGGTTGACTTGAACGATCTTGTGGCGGTGTTTGATGACGCGCTGGAGTGCTTCAGCGCGGGAGGTTTCCGGTTCTGGATACATGACATCCGGGAGTCCGGCCCAAGGCCCATTATCTACGCGGGTTTTGTTGACTAGCATCTGCGGTTCACCGTTTTCATAGCACCCGCCCATTTGAGGTGGCAAATCGTGGACGTGCGTGTGGAAGTCGCTTTGAGTGCCGCGATAGGTGGGGCGACTTTCCATCCCTGCAAACCAGTCAGCAAAGCGCGGGTTTTCTTCCCGCATGGAATATCCCTTGTAGTAATAAAGACTGGCATTCATCCGTTCGACGTAGGGCGTAAAAATTACATCCGCAGTGCCAAACTCATCCAGAAAATATGGCCCGGGCGATCGCGCGAGTGCTGCTTCGACATCGGCGACGACGCTGATAAATTGCTTGCGGTTGTGTTGTTCTATTGCGGTTGAACTCGCCGGGTAGCACAGCCAAGAGCACCACGCTCTAAACAGCAGTCGCTCTAGGCGCCGCAGCGGAAGGACTTCGGGGTTTTTCATGCCCAAACTCAAGGGGCCGAAGACTTGTTCGAGGGCGATTAAGATATCATCGCTTTCGGTAATGATGCGGCCGTCTAGTTCGATCGCGGGTAACATTCCCGACGGCACTTTACGCTTGTACCAACTTTCTTTTGCCCCATAGCAGAACATGGTAACTTTTTCAATGCGGTAGGGAATTTGTTTTTCTTCCAACCACAGCCAGATTTTTTGGCAATAGGGACACCAGCCATGATTGTCGCGGTACAGGGTGACTCTCACATCGGATTCGGTTTTTCCGAAGAGGCGCAAGCGGGATTGAGAGTTGGTGGGGCCGTTGACTGTATCGACTTGAAAGTCGGTAAGGGCTTCTAGTTGTGTCCAGGTTAGGGGAGTGGCGATCATCGTAGTAGATGTCATAGTTCAGTTGACAGTTGACAGTTGACAGTTGACAGTTGAGCTGGGACAGCTATCTCTCCATAAAACGAAGAGGATTGGAGCAATGAATAATTTTGTTTTATTTTCCCCTAAAAGGAGGAGGCTTTAAACTTTAAACCCATTCTTCTTGGTAATATTATTTTAGACTTGGGATTTTAGATTTTAGATTTCAAATTGGAGATTGGATTAACTGATTCTAAGGATCTGCCTTGGAATCCATATCCAAGAGTACATTTTTGCTCAGGAATCATGTAAAAATAAGTTGCGTAACTTTTTAATTGGAGCCTTTAAATTAAATACAGTTTAGCAATGCACCTGATCAAGTTATTTTTACACGGCTCCTCAGCTAAAAAATGCTTTTAGGACTCTCCATCCTCACGACTAACCTAACTAGAATTCTAGTTACAATTGGGGAGATGGTGGGGCGTCTTGAATTTTGGCGAGTGCTGCTTTAATTTGGGGAGTTGCCAGGAAGTTTTGGGTGGCTGCAATCAAGCGATCGCCCCAGAGGTTGTCTTTGAGAAAAGTTACTGTGGCATAGCGTTTGTCCAATTTCAGGGCGGCTTCTCCCAGGGATAAACCTTTTTCTTTGTCGCCTTTGGTGTAAAGTGCTACTGCTAGAGCTAGCATTGGTTCTGCTGCTTTGTCGTCGATCGCGATCGCTTCTTGCCAGCGGCGGATGGCGTTATCGATATCTCCCATTTCGTATTTGACTAATCCAATATTGTTGATAGCGGGCCAGAGTTTTTTTTCTAAAGCAAAGGCTTTTTCATATTGGGCGATCGCGCGATCGAACTGCTTTAGCTTGTAAAAAGCGTTACCTAAATCAAATAATGCGCCCGGAGTGTCGGGCTTTATTTTTAACCCTGCTTGCAAGTATTCGGCTGCTTTCTCGTAGTTCGCTTTCCGAAAGTGAGCTTCTCCCAAGACAAATTTAATTGACGCATTTTCTGGCGACAGAGATTGAGCTTGCCCTAAAGCTTCAATGCCTTTGTCAAACTGCTCGATTTGAAGGTACAAGCTGCCTAACAAAGTCCAAGTTTGAGCATTCTTGGGGGCTAACTGCGTCGCGAGTTCGGCGCTGGGGACGGCGAGTTGGAACTGCTGGAGTCTCGCTAGCTGAACGGCTCGTTCTGCAAGGCTCAAGGCTGTCTGTTCGAGTCCGGCTGAGTCGATTTGCAGGGTGTAAGGCAGGAGTGCCTGACAGGCAACGGGCTTGGGCATTGTCCACAAACCGAGTGCGAGTAACAGAGATATTAGAGGAAGACGATTAGGCACTGTATAGCCCCAGAAAAAAATATAATGGTTTCTCGCGCCTATAATAACTCATATTTTTGACTTTTGATATTGTTTCTGGGAGCAGCTCAATTTTGATTTTATAGTGCGAGCGGGGAGGCTCGCTGGTTTATCTAACTAAGCGAGCGGGGACAGCACTCCAATAAAAAAATCCTTTTTACAAAAATCAGATGTTTTCTTGTTTCCTGACTCGCAACGCTGCGCGGTTTTCCCTAAAATAGTTTCCTGAATTTGTTTTTACTCCTAAGCAATACTTTTTATTAACTGCTTTCGAGAGCGCTGAAATTCTCACGGTAAATGGGTAATATCAAATCCGGTTGCATCGAAATTATGTAGTGCGAGCGTCACGAAGAGCGGCCTGAATCGCTCTTCGTGACGCTCGCACGCTCAACGATTCAAATATATAATTCCGATGCAACCGGAAACGATATAATTTATTCATTTTTACCAGAAAGAATTGGTTGAAAGCCCTTGCGCCCGATCGGGAGAAATTAAAATCAGACTATTCATTACTCCAATCCTCTTACTTCCAGGCAAAGGTCAATCGATTTTGATTTTAGAGGCGACCCCACGGATAAATTCGGGGGAAGAGAGGATTTTCGATTTTCGATTTGGGATTGATTCCACGGATAAATCACGTGGCGGGTACCATATGCAGAAATTCGCTTGTCACTGTCAACTGTCAACTGTTAACTGTCAATTGAATGAATCGACTTTATTTAGTTAATAAAGTCTGTTGAATTTTGTCTAACAATTGTGCTGCTGACAAGGAAGAAGGCAAAATTTTGGCAGATACTTCTTGCAGCAGAAAGTCGATCGCCTCCGATTCCGAATTTACAGCAGAGCGATCGTCCCAGACTAAAATTGGCAGTTTGACAGCCATTTGCCGCAGGTTCGATAGCGCTTGCAGCATCGCGGACGATTCTGAGGGAGTATCGCGCAAGCACAGCAACACTAAGTCCACACTTTGATATTGCAATTGCTGCAAAACTTCTGTCCAGCAGGGAGCGATCGCCCCTCGAAAGCCTGCGGTTTGGATGTACTGAATCAAAGCTTGAAAGTTGGGAGTAGAAAACTTGGCATGGGGTACGGGAATCTCGGCTTTGGTCGATCGATCGCCCTTTGCCAATTCTCCCGTCGGATTCCCCCGAGTCGTGCAGTGCAAGTCCGGTAATGTCAAAATGTCAGCAAATAAAATGCTGGGCTTCCAACTCATGCCCGCAGCTACTTGAATCACTTGCCACAAGGCAGATGCCCCCAACCCGGTGCCTGAGGTTTCACTGCCTTCAGGACTCCCGCCTGACAAACAGGGAAATACCGACAATCCTTTGACTTGATTTGCTAGTTGCGTCGTTACGGGGTCTAAAGTCACTAAGGGCAGAGAACCCAAATTTCGAGACAGACTTAACTGTTCGATAAAAGCTAAGGGATTTTGCAGTTGGCTGGTACTGTCCAAGACGATCGCATCGGGCCGCCAAATTCGCGCCACGAGTTCTGCTTGGCCGAGGTCGTCTGCTTCCAAAACTCGGCAGTAGTTGGGGTTGAGGAGTAAAGCAGAACCTTGAGAGGAACTGTTTTGCGGGCTGAGCCACAACACGGTTAAAGAACTCCTGACCTTGCTCGTACTGGCATCGGGGCGACCGATCGAGTCTGCCAACAGCCGCCGTAAAGCGGCTTCTTCCACCGGCAAGCTCAAAAAGCCTTCGGCGCGGTTGACAGAAGCCCGTTCTTTTTCGCCTCTGGTGGCTGTGACGATCGCCGGAATCGATCGAGTATCCGGATCGCTCTTCAGCAGCGTCAGCACGTCCCAGCCGGACAGCAGCGGCAGCAGCGGGTTGAGGAAAATCGCTTCGGGACTGAACCTGCGAGCTTTTTCCAGCGCTTCGGTGCCGGAACGGGCGACTATTACTTGGTAGCCCAAACCAGAGAGGACTTTGCTTAAATCTTCGATATATTTAGGAACTGCTTCGACTATTAACACTAAACGAGAGCGAGAATTGGCGATCGGAATCTGATATTTTGGTTTGAATAATTCTTCCTCGTTCCCTGTATGTGCTGGGAATTCTTCCCCGCTATTTCCCGGAGGATTTGGGGGCAGCAACAATGTAAATTCAGAGCCTTGGTTTTCTGAGGAAATAAACGAAACGTCTCCGCCGTGGAGACGGGCGAGCCGTTGAGTCAGTACCAGTCCCAGTCCGGTTCCTTGAAAGCGCCTGGTGAGCGGGCTTTCAAGCTGTTGAAATTTCTGAAAGATCAGGTGCTGTTTGTCAGCCGGGATGCCGATGCCGGTATCCCAAACTGTGAAGGCGAGCCAACCTTCCCAAACATTTACTTTCAATCCTATTTTGCCGCCAGCTTCGGTGAATTTTAGGGCGTTGGAAAGCAAGTTAACGAGCATTTGCCGCAGCCTTAGTTCGTCGGCAATTAAATAGCTCAGTCCCGGCTCTATTTCGAGTGTAAATTCAATTTTTACAGGTGGTTCTTCTTGAGAAGCTTCGCCCTTGGTTTGGCTGGGCTGGGAAGGTGATTTTTCTTCTTGCTGTTGCAGTTGTTTTGCTTGTTCAAAGGCTCTTTTGCAGGTGGCTGCTATTTCGACTGGTTCGGGAATTAGTTCTAGCTGCCCGGTTTCCATGCGGGTCAAGTCTAAAATGTCGTTCACTATTGTCATCAAATGCCGCCCGCTTTGATGGATTAGTTTGGCGTAGCGTGTTTGGCGATCGTTGAGTTCTCCGATCAATTTATCTTTGAGGAGGCTGGACAAACCGAGGACGGCGGTGAGAGGGGTTTTTAGTTCGTGGCTGATGCAGGACAAAAATTCGTCTTTGAGTCGGTTGAGGTGGATTAAATCTGCGTTTTTTGCTGCTAGTTCTTTGGCGACTAAATGTTCTTCGGTGACATCTTGTCCCATTACTAAAATTAGTTGATTTGAGAGAGGCTGTTTGACAAATTGCCAGATCCGTTCTTGACCTGTTTGTACGGGACAGTCACAAATATATGTATCTGGTTTGCCGGCGGTGGGACACCAAGCTGGAGCGGTTAAGGTAGATGGAGAGGCAGCGGCGTACAGGGGTAGCGGACAACTGGTGGCTGCGGTTCCATCACGCGCGGCGAAGCTATCCCGCAGCCCCTCGCCCGATCGACTTGCTCCTACTAGGCTCCTGCACTCAGATGTGACGGCATCTACTTCAACGCTCTTGTATTCTGTTGCTACATGGCTTGGTTTGTGGGGCGAGTGTTTGCCCAAATTTGCTGTTGGTTCGGGAACTGGATCTGGGCCAGCTCCCAGCAAAATCCGCCACGCTGCGTTTTGGCTGACTATTTGGCCGGTGGGAGTTTGCAATCTCAGGGGTAGGGGCAGTTTTTCTAGGAGTTGGACTAGGGAGTTGAGGTTTTCCGAGGGTTTCAATCCTGCTTCTAGGAAGCGCACTTGAGATCCTAGGGCTGTGGCGATGGCTGCGGAAACCGTGGTTAATTCAATTTCTTTGACTGCTGTGGCTTCGGGCCTCAGGCTGCTGTTAACTGCGGCGAATTGCAGCAGGCTCTGACACTCTAGCATTCCTAAAAATTTCCCGCTGGCATCTGTCAGGCCGATCGGGCTTTTGGAGCCACCACCGGCGCTAAGGCCAGACTCCGCAGGGGTGTTAAGTTCCTCTATTTGCAAATATTCCCAGAATTCGCTGACGCTCAGAGTCCCAGGGATTACCCGGATCGGCTCGATCGGCAGCGAACTTGCTGACAAAGGTTGCTCCCAGTCGTTTGTGCGATCGATCGCCCAGACCCAAAAGCGGCTCAGGTAAACTAATCCTAGGGGTTGTAGCTGTTCGTTGACTACTGCAATTCGATCGCAGTTGCCCTGGCTGAAAATTGACTGTAGCGATGATAGCGCCGCCGTTTGGAGGCACAGGGGCACTAACTCGATAAAATTTTTGAGACTGGGGCTGGTGGTTGACATAACAAACCTGAGAGTCTGCTATCAATAGCAGTAATATTTTTGATACCAATGTAGCTGCCGATCTTTTGTATCTTATTTAGTTTTATACCAGTTCTCGATCGAGCCCCGGATCTGCACCGAGACCTACGAATTTGATGCCTGCACCTGATTTGAGGCAACTACCAATTATTTTAAGCCTTAAGCTTAATTGCAGAAATCAGGATAGGGGTGCTTGACACATCTGCCAATAAGTACACTCTGACGATCCCGCTGCTAAAAGCCGATCGCCATATTTTGCAGTTAAGATTGGTTACAATAAATGTTTAAATGATTGTTAAAATGTTAAGTATTTTATTATATAAGGAGATATCAACTCTGAGCGATCCAGCACTTTCGGGCAACTTGGGTAGTTCACCTACAGGTTTGCTGCCCCAACTGTCGATCGGTATTTTTATCCGCTCTGAAAAAAATGCCAGCGATGCGATCGAGCTTTTGAGCGGGGAACGCTATACGTTAACGCACATTAAATCGGCGGTGGAGTTTTTGGGATTCCTCAAGCACAATTACCACCTCGATTGTTTGGTTTTTGACGTAGATGACGTAGATAGGGATTTGCAATTGCTTTTGAGCAAGCTGCAAGAACGATCGCTCTTTTTACCTGCTGTGTTTTTTTTGCCCCAGCCGGCAGGGGATGGCAGCCAAGAAGCACCACCCTCAGATGCTTTGGAGGGCGCGGCGAGTACCGCCGAGAAGAGTCAAGATCAAAAAAGTTGTGCTTTTTTTTATCACCCGGCTGAGGTGCAACTACCAATCGCGAGATCGAGCGACCTAGGTACAAGTATCGATCGGGCGATCGCACAATTTCTGAAACTTTCAACTCCGGTTCCTGTCAATGACCAATCCGCAAGGGTCGATGCCACGGCCCAATTGACTGCTCAAAGTTTACTCCAACGACAGCAGCGCCGACTTGCGGAAAAATTACGGGAGCGATTAGGATACTTAGGTGTGTATTATAAAAGAAATTCTCAGATTTTTTTACGAAATCTTTCGGGAGAAGAGAAGCAAAAGTTTTTGGAGCAACTCAAGTCAAGTTATCGCGACATCGTTTTAAATTATTTTGATGAAGATACTGCGGTCAACAATCAAATAGATGAATTTGTAAATTTAGCTTTTTTTGCCGATGTTCCCGTGACTCAAGTTGTAGAAATTCACATGGAATTGATGGACGAATTTGCTAAACAGCTAAAATTAGAAGGCCGCAGCGAGGAAATATTGCTCGATTACCGCTTGACTCTGATTGACGCGATCGCTCATCTATGCGAGATGTACAGGCGATCGATTCCCAAAGAAACATCTCAAGTTCAGTTGACAGTTGACAGTTGACAGTTGTCACGAAGGAAGAAGGAAGAAGGAAGAAGCAAGAAGGAAGAAGGAAGAGTTGACAGTTGACAGTTGACAATTAAAAATCTTCAATCCCCAATCGAAAATCCTAAATCCTAAATCGTTTGACAGTTGACAGTTGACAGCTTGCCCCCCAAGTGCAGTCGAAGGGATGAGGGCGACATCTACCTGGAAGTCCGAGGATTCGAGTAATGAATAGTCTGATTTTAATTTCTCCCTACAAGGGTTCCGGCTTTCAACCAATTCTTTCTGGTAGAAGCAAGAAGCAAAAAGCAAGAAGCAAGGAAAAATTTAACAAACTAGAAAGGAGAAGACAGTCGGCAGCGCGATCGTGACGCTGAAATTATTATAAAATAACAAAGAACAGCGGATTCAAGACCAATAACAACTACAACTAACATCTGACAACTAACACTCAACATTTAAAAAAGTTCATGAGTCCTCTGAAGAAAACCTACATTCTGAAGCTGTACGTTGCCGGGAACACTCCCAACTCAGTGCGAGCTTTGAAAACCCTAAAAGACATCCTAGAACAGGAATTTCAAGGAGTCTACGCCCTGAAAGTCATAGACGTTCTCAAAAATCCTCAGCTAGCAGAAGAGGACAAAATTCTAGCAACCCCCACCCTGGCGAAAATCCTGCCGCCGCCGGTGCGAAAAATTATCGGCGATTTGTCCGATCGCGAGAAAGTTCTGATAGGATTAGATTTGCTCTATGAAGAACTTCGCGAAGAAGACCTGAATTCATAAGATAATCAGAAGACAGTCATTGATCCGCAGTCAGCAGTCATTAGTTATTGAGCAAGAACCCAAATTACAAGCTGGGTATAAAGACTCATGGGCTGGGTTAATGAGTGAGAAATAAAGAATACTGAGAGTTGACAAAAATCGACATGAATGAAATTAGTCAAACGGTGCAACCAGAAGGATTGGTAACGGCAGGCGTTGAAAAGATTCGCACGATGATTGAGGGTTTCGATGACATCAGTCACGGCGGAATGCCGATCGGCAGAACCACCCTAGTCAGCGGCACGTCAGGAACGGGAAAAACTTTATTTGCCGTACAATTTATATATAACGGAATCATCCATTTTGACGAACCTGGAGTCCTCGTAACTTTTGAAGAATCTCCGACAGATATTATTAAAAATGCTTGCAGTTTCGGTTGGGATTTGGCACGGCTAATAGATGAAGGCAAGCTATTTATTTTAGATGCTTCCCCCGATCCAGAAGGTCAGGATATTGTGGGAAACTTTGATTTATCTGCTTTAATCGAGCGAATTCAGTACGCCATTCGCAAGTACAAAGCCAAGCGCGTTTCTATAGATTCAGTAACAGCCGTATTTCAGCAGTACGAAGCTGCATCTGTGGTGCGCCGAGAAATCTTTCGCTTAGTTGCGCGCCTCAAACAAGTAGGCGCAACTACAGTTATGACTACCGAACGGGTTGAAGAATACGGCCCGGTGGCGCGGTTTGGAGTGGAAGAGTTTGTGTCGGATAATGTCGTGATTGTTCGCAACGTCTTGGAAGGCGAACGCCGCCGCCGCACCATCGAAATTTTGAAGTTGCGCGGTACAACTCACATGAAGGGTGAATATCCTTTTACTATGACCAATGATGGTATTAATATTTTCCCCTTGGGGGCCATGCGATTAACTCAAAAGTCTTCTAACGTGCGGGTTTCTTCCGGCGATAAAACTCTCGACGAGATGTGCGGCGGCGGTTTCTTTAAAGACTCGATTATTTTGGCTACCGGTGCGACGGGAACCGGCAAAACGCTGTTGGTAAGCAAGTTCTTGCAGAATGCTTGTATGAACGGCAATCGGGCACTACTTTTTGCCTATGAAGAGTCGCGAGCTCAGTTGTTCCGCAATGCTTATTCTTGGGGCATTGATTTTGAGGAAATGGAACACAAAGGACTGCTGAAGCTGCTGTGTACTTACCCCGAATCTGCGGGCTTGGAAGACCACTTGCAGACGATTAAATCAGAAATTGCTGAGTTCAAACCTTCTCGAATTGCCATAGACTCGCTTTCAGCCCTAGCTAGGGGTGTCAGCAATAATGCTTTCAGACAATTTGTGATTGGGGTGACTGGTTTTGCGAAGCAGGAAGAAATCACCGGCTTTTTTACGAATACCAGCGACCAGTTTATGGGTTCTCATTCGATTACGGACTCCCATATTTCTACAATTACTGACACGATTATCATGCTTCAGTATGTAGAGATTCGAGGCGAAATGTCGCGGGCAATTAATGTGTTTAAGATGCGCGGTTCGTGGCACGACAAAGGAATTCGAGAATACACGATTACTGAAAGAGGCCCACAAATTAAAGATTCGTTCCGTGGCTACGAACGGATAATCAGCGGTTCTCCAACTCGGATTTCGGTTAATGAGAAGAGTGAGTTATCGCGGATTCTCCAGGGCGTGCAAGGTCAAAACGATGACGATATTTGACAATCGGCAGTCTGTTGTAGGGTGTGCGGTGCGCGCTGCTGTGTTCTGAAATCGCCCGCACAGCCAGAACTCCTTTACCAGAAATAATTGATTGAAAGCCCCAAGCCCGGGAGAAATTAAAATCAGACTATTCATTACTCCAATCCTCATCCTTCTGGGTAGAGGTCGCTCTCCAACTGTCAACTGTCAACTGTCAACTGTCAACTGTCAACTGTTGAACATTGGTCATAAAAAAGATCGATCGCGAACGATCGATCTTTTTATTAATTTCAGTGAGCACGGAGGGATTTGAACCCCCGACCCTCAGGACCGGAACCTGATGCTCTATCCACTGAGCTACGTGCCCTCGACTTTTTCGAGTATAACACGTCTTGTCGAAAATGGCTAGTCGATCGAGCAAATTCGATCGACCCTCTCCAAACCGCTGGGCCGATGCGGGTTCTACTCGCCCGCGCGTATCGTGTATCAGGCACTTCTCGCAGCCTGAGACGGCAAATTTTGACAATTATCCTCAAAATAATAGGACAATGGGTAAAATAATATACTTTAATCTAAGCAAAGATTAGGCTCACATTCGATCGCGGTTCAGCGTCTACCACAGCTAATACAGCCCGCATCAATTTCCTCTAGCTAGTAGGTAGTAGATGGCGCTGCTGTTAAGATAAGCTCTCCAAGAACGGTTCTAGGCTAAGTTCACCAAACCTCTGAATCTTATGATTGATAAAATGTTAGATAAATTATCGCTGAGAACTGTTCTCATAGTTCCATTTGTGCTGCAAATCGTCGCAGCCGTGGGACTCGTAGGATATCTCTCCTTTAGAAACGGACAAAAAGCAGTTAATAATCTTGCCACTCAGTTAATGAGCGAGGTGAGTTTGCGTGTCGAGCAAAACCTGCAAGTTTACCTGACTACTCCCCATCAAATCAATCAAAGCAAGCTCGATACTGTCAAACTGGGCTTGTTAAACATGGAAAATTTATCAGATTGGGAGAAATATCTTTGGCGACAAGTACAATTATATCCTTATATAAATTTTACATCTATTGCTAACAACAAGGGAGACTATAGAACCGGAGAAAAACTCTCAACTGGCCCTCTCATGATTAATATGTCAGGCAAATCTACTGGCTTTGATTTTTATTCATACAATAGTAACAATACAGGCGATCGCACTACCGTAGCAGCAATGGTCAAAAAATTTGACATCCGCGAACATCCTTCGTACCAAAATGCAGCTAATGTCGGCAAACCAACTTGGAGCTCAGTTTATATTTCGTTTCTTGAACCAACATTAATACTCAGCGCACTCCAACCTGTATACGATAACAACCAGCTAGAAGGAGTATTAATTGCTGCTTTGCGTCTCGACCATATTGGAATATTTTTAAACAGTCTCAAGATCGGCAAATCCGGTCAAGCATTTATTGTCGAAAGAAATGGTACGTTACTCGCAACTTCAACAGCCGAACAACCATTCCGTACCAAAGATAATAAAAAAGAACTGTTTAAAGCAGAAGAGAGTGTTGACCCCTCGACTCAAGCTACAGCTAAATATGTAGCAGCTCGTTTTCGGGAATTAAAGGAAATTAAAACTTCCTATATCTTAAATTTTGAAATAGACGGCAAGCGACAATTTGTAAAAGTCCTACCTTTCCAAGACGGCAAAGGTTTGGACTGGCTGATTGTGGTAGTTGTTCCTGAAGCAGATTTCACCGAACAAATCGATGCCAATACTCGCATGACAATTTGGCTTTGTTTGGCAGCTTTAGCCATAGCTGTAGTTATCGGCATTCAGACTTCTCGGTGGGTGACAAATCCAATTTTGCGCTTAAATACAGCAGCTAAAAATATTGCTAAAGGCGAATGGGACACCACAGTAGAAAGCGAACGTTCCGACGAATTGGGAGAATTAGCCAAGTCATTTAACAGCATGGCTCAACAACTGCAACAATCTTTTGCAACTTTAGAACACCGAGTGCAAGAGCGGACTGCCGAATTGGCTGTAGCCAAGGACAAGGCGGAAGTAGCCAATCAAGCTAAAAGTGCCTTTCTGGCTAACATGAGTCACGAATTGCGATCGCCCCTCAATGCAATTCTCGGCTTTTCCCAACTGATGACTCGCAGCCAAACCCTATCCCGAGAACACCAAGAAAATCTTAGCATAATTAGCAGCAGCGGAGAACACCTGCTCACCCTGATTAATAACGTGCTCGATTTATCTAAAATTGAATCGGGGCGCACCACCCTCAATCCCAAAAAATTCGACCTCTATCGCCTGCTACACGACTTGGACGATATGTTTCAACTCAAAGCAGACGACAAGCATTTGCAGTTAGTTTTCGATCGCAGTCCCGACTTACCGCAATACGTAGAAACTGACGAGTTAAAATTGCGGCAAATATTAATTAATTTGCTAAATAACGCTCTTAAATTCACAGAATATGGCGGTGTTTGTGTCAGAGCTAGCAAGCATTTAATCAGCCAAGACCGAGAGAAAGAATCAGTAAATAATCTTGTATCAAAAACCTACAAAAATACAGGAATTGAGGTCAGTAATAACATTAAATCTCCACATTTAACTTTGTCAGAAAATGCGAGTTATAAAAGCCACAATGACGGTTCAACTTCTGCCTCATCCTTCTTTATTCATTTTGAAGTCGAAGATACTGGCCCAGGTATTGCTGCCAATGAATTAGACAATCTTTTTGAAGCTTTCGTGCAAACCCAGACAGGCAAAGATTCCCAAGAAGGTACAGGCTTGGGATTGCCAATCAGCCGCAAATTTGTGGAATTAATGGGTGGCGAAATCAGCGTCAATTCTGCTGTTGGGAAGGGCACTAATTTTCAGTTTGATATTCAAGTTATTGCGGTGGAGGCGGCTGATATTTCTATCCCAAAACAAACTCGCAATGTGATTGCCTTGGAACCCAACCAACACCCCTATCGAATTTTGATAGTAGATGATAAACTGCTCAACCGCCAACTGTTGATTAAGCTTCTCAATCCTCTGGGTTTTGAACTGAAAGAAGCTACTAACGGTCAAGAAGCTATTGAGATTTGGGACAATTGGGAGCCGCATTTAATTTGGATGGACATGAGAATGCCCGTGATGGACGGCTACGAAGCAACACAATACATTAAAGGCACTATTAAAGGTCAAGCTACTGCTATTATTGCGCTGACTGCGAGCGTTTTGGAGGAAGAACGGGCTGTAATTTTGTCGGCGGGCTGCGATGCTTTTATGCGGAAACCTTTCCGGGAAGCCGATATTTTCGATGCTATGCACAAACATATCGGAGTACGCTATATTTATGAAGATCCGGGGCAAGCTAACTCATCGGCAGTCAAAGAGCGCGATCGCGAAATGACTGCGGCTGACTTCCTTAAATTGCCTGAGTCGCTGGTAGCTGATTTAAAGCTGGCCATACTAAAAGTGGATATGGATTTCATTGAGAGTTCGATCGACCAAATTAGATTAAAGGATACAGTAACTGCTGCTGCGATCGCCAATTGTATAGAAAATTTCGAGTACGACAAAGTTTTAAAGTTAATCTCTCAAGCAAGCTCACATGAATAATGACATTCCTAGTACCCCTCCCGGTAATATTTTAGTAGTGGACGATACCCCAGCGAATTTGCGACTGCTAGCCGGAATTTTGAATGGCAAGGGCTATAAAGTCCGCCCCGTACCGAGCGGCGAGTTAGCACTTTCGGCCGCACAAGGTATGCCTCCCGATTTGATTTTGCTGGATATTATGATGCCCGAAATGAACGGGTATGAAGTTTGCGAAAAAATCAAAGCTGATGAACGCACTCGCGACATTCCGGTGATTTTTATCAGCGCGATAAATGACGTACTAGATAAGGTTAAAGCTTTTGCTGTAGGCGGAGTAGATTATATTACCAAACCCTTTCAGATGGAAGAGGTGCTAGTTAGAGTAGAAACCCATTTAGCAATGTGCCAGTTGCAAAAAAAACTCAAACAGAAAAACGATGAACTGACAATCACTTTAGAGCAACTGCAAGCAACTCAGGAGCAATTAGTTCAATCGGAAAAAATGGCTGCCTTAGGGCAACTGATTGCAGGCATTGCTCACGAAATTAATACGCCGCTAGGGGCGATTCGATCGTCTATTGGGAATATTACCGGCTTTTTGGATAACAATCTCGACAGTTTGCCAGTTTTTTTTAAAGAACTGTCTGCCGAACGCCAGCACGATTTTTTGAGTTTAATGTACAGTTCCCGCCAACAAACTTACTCTTTATCTACGCGAGAAAAACGGGAATTTAAAAGAGGCGTGAAGCAGCAACTAGATGCGGAAGGGATTGATAATGCTGACAGCCTTGCTAGCATTTTAGTCAATATCGGATTGCAAGGAAATGTGCAAGAATTCGTGCCGTTGCTCAAAGACCCTGACAGCGAAAATATTATCAAAACCGCCTACGATTTTGCTAGTATTCAAAAAAGCGCCAGAACCATCGCTACCGCTACAGAACGCGCTGCAAAAGTCGTTTTTGCTCTCAAAAATTATGCGCGTTACGATGTGCATGGGGATAAACTAGAAGTGAATATCACTGATGGAATTGAAACTGTATTAACTCTTTATCAGAACCAGCTAAAACAAGGTGTAGAAATCGTCAGAAACTATCAAGCTCAATTGCCTCCGGTATTGTGTTATCCAGACGAACTCAATCAAGTTTGGACAAATTTAATTCACAATGCCTTACAAGCGATGGACAATCAAGGAACTTTAACAATTGACGCCTTGCAGCAAGATACCAACTTTGCCGTAAAAATTACCGACAGTGGCGCTGGAATTTCACCGGAGATTTTGCCGAAAATTTTTGAGCCGTTTTTTACGACCAAACCAGCGGGAGAAGGCAGCGGATTAGGATTGGATATTGTCAAAAAAATCATTAAAAAACATCAGGGTACAATTGATGTGGAGTCAGTGCCCGGTCAAACTGCATTTACAGTGTCTTTGCCGATTAATTTAATTGAGTAGGTAAAACACCAGACTGAAATCTGGGGCTAAAAATTTGCAGTCTAGGCGCGCGGAATGTAGAATTTGGAAAACGGCGTGCTGCCCATCCGGGTTCACCCTGCCAGACGAAAGGAGGAAACTAGCGATGTCTAAACCAGCAATTTTGTGTGTTGACGATGAAGTAGCGGTGTTGGAAAGTCTGGAAATTGAACTGCAACAGGCATTTAAGGGTAAATATCTTTGCGAATTTGCTGAAAGTGCTGCCGAAGCACTGGAGATTATTGAAGAGCTGTGTGAAGATGAGGTTAACATTCTAGTTATTGTCTCTGATTGGTTGATGCCTGGAATGAAAGGAGATGAGTTGCTGATTAAAATTCATCAAAAATATCCGCAGATTGTGACAGTTATGCTGACAGGACAAGCGGACAAAGAAGCAATTGAACGCACAAAATCTCAAGCCAATCTTCATGCTTTTATACAAAAACCTTGGCAAAATCAAGAATTAATTGAAGCGATTAAGTCTGGTCTAGCAAAGTTATGAAAAAACCTGTGATTATTTGTGTGGATGATGAGCAGACTATACTCGATAGTCTGGAAATAGACCTGCTAAAAGCCTTTGAAGATAAATATTTAATTGAAACTGCCCAAAGCGGCGAAGAAGCTTTGGAATTGCTGTCTGAACTTTTAGCAGAACAGTATGAAGTTCCTTTGATTATTTCCGATCATATCATGCCGAATATGAAAGGAGACGAGCTATTGAGAAGCGTTCATGCCATCTCGCCGAGAACTCTCAAGATTATGCTGACGGGGCAGGCTAATTTGGAGGCGGTAGCCAATGCTATTAATTATGCTAAATTGTACCGATACATACCTAAGCCTTGGCAAACCGATGATTTAAAATTAACTGTTACTGAGGCAATCTACAGATATTTTCAAGATAAACAATTAGCTGAAAAACAAATAGAACTTCAGGAAATGAATCAGGAGTTGGCAAGATTAAACCGCAAGCAGGCGATGCTGATTGCTAAACTCCACGAAAACGAAAGTCGGTTGACGCAATACCTGGAAGCGATGCCGTTGGGCGTGTGCGTGCTTGATGCGAACGGTCAATCTTTTTATGCTAATCAAAAGGCGCGGGATGTATTTGGGAAAGGCACTGTACCCCATATTAATTCGGAGCAGAAAGCAGCAATTTATCAATTCTATAAAGCCGGAACTAATCAGAGATGTCCTGTGGAAGAATTGCCAATTATGCAGGCGCTGCGGGGCGAAAGTGTGCGGACTGAGGGTGTGGAAATTCGGACTGGTAATAAGGTTATTCCGGTGGAGAGTTGGGCGACTCCTATTTATGATTCTCTCGGGGATATTTGCTACGGGATTATTGCTTTTACTGATATTACGGAACGCAAGCAAGCTGAAGCAGCGCTGGTGCAAGCTGAAGAGAAGTATCGCCGGATATTTGAAAATGCTCTCGAAGGTATTTTTCAGACTGCACCTGACGGAACTTTGATTAGCGCTAATCCTGCTCTCGCTCAAATTTACGGCTATGATTCCCCTGAAGAATTGATGGCAAGTGTTAATGAGATTCAGCGGCAATTGTACGTGCAACCGCACCGCCGTCAAGAGTTTTTTGCGTTGATGGAACAGTACGGTACTGTGTCTGAGTTTGAGTCGGAAGTTTACCGCCGAGATGGCAGTATTATCTGGATTTCTGAGGATGCACGTACTGTTTTTGATGCTAGGGGTGAACTGCTTTACTACCAGGGTTTTGCTGAGGATATTACTTTGCGAAGACTTGTAGATGCGGAACGCCTGAAGTTTACGAATGATTTGGAAAAAGCTTTGATAGCTGAAGAAAAGTTCAATGAAGCACTGTTAGAAAGCGAAAATCGGCTGACTCAATTGCTGGAAGCGGTGCCGGTGGGTATATTTGTGGTTGATGGTATTGGGAAACCTTGTTACATGAATTCTTGGGCTGAGAAAATACTTGGCAAAGGCTTGGTTTCTGATGTTATTCCTAGCACTTTGCCGGAAGTTTATCAAACTTACTGCGCCGGAACTAATGAGCTGTATCCAAGCGAGAGACAACCGATTGTGCGGGCGCTGGGGGGGGAAGTGGTGCACTCTGATGATGCAGAAATTCACCGCCCGGAGAGGATTGTGCCGATCGAGATTTGGGCGACTCCAATCTACGACGAACGGAAAAACATTGTTTACGCGATCGCAGTTTTTCAAGATATCACAGAGCGTCAAGAGGTAGAAACCGAGCGCCGCAACTTCACAGATGAGCTGCAAAAGGCTTTAGCAGCGGAAGAAAAATTAACAGATGCTTACGGGCGGTTTGTGCCGCACCAATTTCTACACTTTCTGGGATATGAAAGTATTCTGGATGTAAAATTAGGCGATCAGGTGCAGAAAGAAATGTCGGTGTTGTTTTCAGATATTCGGAATTTCACGGCTCTTTCAGAACAGATGAGTCCTGAAGAAAATTTTCAATTTATTAATGCTTATTTGTCGCGGATGGAGCCTGCAATTACTGAAAATTTTGGGTTTATTGATAAATACATTGGCGATGCAATTATGGCGCTGTTTAATGGCAGTGCGGACGATGCGGTGAAAGCTGGAATTGCCATGCTACAGCAGCTTAACGAGTATAATATGAGTCGCAGTCGGCCCGATCGCGCGCCGCTACAAATTGGCATTGGCATCAATACGGGTTCTTTGATGTTAGGCACGGTGGGGGGGCAAAATCGGATGGATAGCACGGTGATTAGCGATGCGGTTAATTTAGCTTCTCGCGTGGAAAGTTTGACGAAAGAGTATGGAGTTTCGATGTTAATTACTCACAATACTTTTGTACAGTTAAATGATGTTTATGATTTTAGGTTGATCGATCGCGTTACAGTCAAAGGCAAATCGCGCATGGTAACGGTTTATGAAATATTTACGGCCGATCCGCCCGAGTTGCGGCAGAAAAAGTTAGATACAAAGACAATGTTTGAGCAAGGTTTGGTTTTCTACAATAGTGACAAATTTCTCGAAGCTACAAGATTGTTTTCGGCGTGCTTGCAAGTCAATCCTGGGGATAAGGTAGCTCAAATTTATATGCACCGATGTGTGAAACGGGCGATCGCTCCTGCATAAGCTTTGTTTGCCCGAGAGATTGTCTGTTATGTTCGAGAGGGGGAGAGGGGAAGAATGGGGAGCATATCATTTTTATAAAAAGCATTTTTTCTTTGAGTGCGAGCACGCAAGAGTTCGCGTATTGTACAATACGCGAGCTCTTGCGTGCTCGCACTATAAATACAAAACTGAGATGCTCCCGGGAGAGGGGGAGATGGGTATTCTAGATTTAAATATGCAATTTTAATCTAGAATACCATAATTCTGGTTTACTTTTTCCCAAAATAATGTAACTTTAGGGAAGATCCCAACCCCGATTTAGTAAATCATCCCCAAGTCTAAAATCTAAAATATAAAATCTAAAATCTAAAATTGTTTAGATTGGCAGGGAAACGGAAACTATTGTTTCTTGCTGTGGCAAACTTTCTATTTTAAATTTTCCTCCGTGCAATTCTGCTAGGCGTTGAACAATGGCCAAGCCCAATCCCAAACCTGGTTGTTGGTAAAGTTTGCGATCGAACTGCCTGTAAGCTTCTAGCTGTGCAATCTGATCGGGAGTCATGCCGCGGCCTTGGTCTTTGACAGACAGAATAAAAGTCTCATTTTCCACGAAAGTGCTTAATAAAACTGGCGTTCCTTCTAAAGAAAATTTGAAGGCATTGTCCAGCAGTTCCTCAACAATTTTTGTAAGTCTCATAGAATCAATAGCTACCGACGCATCCTGCAAATTTAATTTTAAATCATCTGTTCTATTCACCTGTTTCGCTTGCTGGAGCGCTTTTTGAGTGAGCAAAGATTGTACGCAGCTAAATTGGCTACAGCGCATTTCTTTTAGCAGTTCGGGATTTGTGCCTGCTATCTCAAGTTCTGCATACAGCAAAAAGTTCTGAATCAGCCGATATAAGCGATGACCTGAAGTGTTAATTTGACCGATCATTTCTAAGATGTCTGAATCCTCGAACACCTGATATTCTGACAAAATTAACTCGGAAAAGCCCAGAATAGCATTCAAAGGAGTCCGCAATTCGTGGGGGAGCGACATACTAATATTAATGCGTAATTCGTCTAGGGTTTTTTGAGATTGCTTGCTAATTGTTTTCTGTTTATCAAGTCGAATAGCAATTGCTTTTAGCAGTTCTTGTGGCGTACAAGGTTTAGTAATGTAATCGTCTGCTCCCATTTCCATGCCAGTGCGAATGTCACTTTTATCGGCTTTGGCTGTGAGGAAAATAAACGGAATTGTGGCAGTTATGGGGTCGGAACGCAAAGCTTTGAGGACGCCGTGACCGTCAATTTCCGGCATCATCATGTCGCACAAAATTAAATCGGGGATTTGTGCGATCGCCAATTTGATACCGACTTTACCGTCGTTCGCTCCAATGCCTTCAAAATTCTCGGCTTCCAGTAACTCTAAAATGTTTTCTCTAATCGATTCTTCGTCTTCTATTACTAAAATCTTTGCCACGGTTATTGCTCCTTTTCGTTAGTAGTTGTTGCAAAAGATCTGTGTGAGGATACTTGACAAATTTGTTTGTTTGTGTTGTTAACTGAGCGTTAAGTGGCGGATGCTTATAGTTGATAATTTAGTCGTGAAGCTGGGGTGCATCTGGCGCAAGGAAGAGGGCGAAGCATGACCGCATATAAGTTATTAGTTATCATCTCATATTGACTGCGGTCATGCTTCGCCCCTACGAATATATTCGCCTTGCGCTAGATGCACCCTGAATCTGTACTGCATTTAAATTGTATAACCTTTCTCCCAAAAATGATGTATGTCTGGTAATGGGTAATTGGTAATGGGTAATTGGTAATCGATAGTTTCTTTCCTATAAGCTTTCGGGAGCATCTCAGTTCTGTATTTGTAGTGCTGTCGGGAGCTCGCACTGTAAAAAAAATGCTTTTTCCAAAACTGAGATGCTTCCAAGCTTTCTGAGGTTAAACTCCGGTAAAGAGGCTCTGGGCGCGTGTGTGTTATCAATCCGACGATCGTAGCAGAATGTGACATACCTCGTCTTTATGAGAACCGCTATATATTTGAATGAACTATTAACATTAATCAACTCGTCTTCCCCTCTCGCACTCTCTCTCTCTGGCGCAGCAGCTTATTGGCTAGCACAAATTAAAGGTAAGGTAATAGTGAAAGTTGTGCTTTTTCCTTCTTGACTCTCGATCGCCAGTTTGCCGCCGTGAAGTTCCACGGCTCTTTTCACAATTGCTAAACCGAGACCTGTTCCTGAAATAGTGCCGACATTTGTAGCTCGGTAAAAAGTTTCTAAGATCCGCTCTATATCGGTTTGGGGAATCCCGATGCCCTGGTCTTGAACCTGGAAAACAGCTTTGCCGTTTTGACAATTTAGTCGCAAGGAAACTGAACTGCCGGCGGGGGAATATTTGATGGCATTTGAGAGGACGTTTCCCAACATTTGCCGCAGCAGTTTTTCATCCATTTGAGCGTCGCAGTTGCCGCCTTCATGTATAAAGGCGATCGGATGTTGGTTGCTATCGTTGAGCTGCTGTTCTTCTACGAGTTGACGGCAAAATTTTTCGAGGTTTAAGGAAATCGGTTGAAATGGTAAGGTGTTTGCTTCTATTTTGCCAATTACGAGGATATCTTCTAATAACTCTGTCATGCGTTTGATGGCTAGTTGAATCCGCACAAAATGAGTAGATTTTTTTTCTTCTGACCACTTAGCGCTGTAATCTTGGAGCAATCCAGCGGAAAATTGGATGGTTGTCAGGGGGGTGCGGAATTCGTGGGAAACCATGGTGACAAATTTGGCTCGCAGTTCGGAAAGTTCTTTTTCTCGTGCGAGGGCTTTGAGAATTTCAGCTTCTGCGCGTTTGCGATCGCTAATGTCGCGGGCTTCAGCAATGAGTAGCAAAACTTGTCCTGTCTCATTTTTAACAGGTTTGAGTGAGAAATCAACTGTGACAATTTGGCCGTTTTTGCCTACCAAGTCGATTTCGCTGCGGAAAAACTCGCCGCGGCTGGCTTTGGCGATCGCAAATTGCAGTTGTTCGGAAAAATTTCGGGTTTGAGGCCAAATCACCATTTGCCAAATCGGGCGGCCGACTATATCTTGCGATCGCACTCCGGCAAAATCGAGGGCTGTCTCGTTGACTTCCAGCACGACTCCTTCGGGAGTCAGCAGCTTGGTGAGTTGAAAGGAAGAGTCAAAAATCGCCCGAAAACGCCGCTCGCTTTCCCGCAGCATTTGGAATGTTTGCGATCGTTCGATCGCGTAGCGGATAGTCCGCACTAATAATGGAGTAGTAATTTGACCTTTAACAATGTAATCTTGAGCTCCCAAGCGAACTGATTCTAGGGCTATCGCCTCATCGTCCAAGCCTGTCATTACCACCATTGCTGTATCGGGAGCAACTTCTCGCAGGCGAGTTAGGGTTTCCAAACCGCGGCTGTCGGGTAAAGAAAGGTCGAGCAATACTATATCAAAGTGTTGTTTGGACAGTTGGGCGATCGCCTCATGCAGGAACTCAACAGACACGAGTTCCCACTGAACGCCCCCAGATACTTCTAAAAGTTCTGCAAGCAAATCAGCATCAGCGGGATTGTCTTCTATTAACAGAATCTTAATCCACATAGCTTAGAGGTTTTTGGCTGTAACATTTTCACGGCGTATCAATCTCAGCTTAAACTTTTTTTCTTGACCCTGCCATTTGCAACTTGAAAATTATTATTTGGTAACACTTCCAAACCACTTTATTTAGCCAAATTCAAGTCAAGCATAATGCAATCAAGACGGGGTACGCCCACTACAAACTTTCTGGCTGGAAAAAAATCCTTGCTGACCGAAGAGCGAAACGCAAGCCCCGGGCTAACGACACGGATCCAAGTCGGTAGCGGTTTCAACCGCCTTCAATATTTCTTTACATACATCAATCAATACGAAGGACAGTTTTAGATCTGATCGAGTATCTCAAACCCTTGATGGCTATAGGGCTGACTATTTTTTCAATCTTTAAGTCTAGCCCGCTCGTTTCAAAAAATCATTAAAAATGCCAGGGCTTAGTCTGTAACGCTTACAGAGTCGTTAAAAAACTGTCCGAACTATCGATCAATGAAACATATCGAAAATTGATGTTATGATTAAGAAGATTGAGTAGGAATAACCATCTACGTGTTGAAACAACCTAGTACGGTGCAATCCCGGCAACGGACATATCCGACTTGATTCGGAATAGTTAAAGGGCAAACAAAAGGCTGGTTGTTGAGCGTACCGTAACTTTTGGCTAGTGATGGACTCTGAAAGCAAAAAAAACTAAAGTATACGCAATGCTTGAAGAAATTCAAGTTGAGCGAGTAGCGGCGAATTGATAGCGCCTTTGTAGATCCGATTATGGTTTCTTCAAGAATCCCCTCGCCTTTAGGCATGGGGAGTATCAAACTCCATCTTCCACTCTTATGCCACTTGTGAAAAAAATGCTTTTTGCCAGACTTTTTCTAGCCAAGTGATACTATTTGCGATTCTGGCATGAGAAATGGCTCTGGGGTTTGCAGTTAGCCTACATTTGCATTTTTTACCGATATCAGGACTGCTGGGTGAATCCTCCTATACCGAATTTCAAAAAGTTGAAAAAATTTTCTATTGGCCATCAGCAAAGTATCTGTTGTTTAATTTAGAGGAAGTTTGACGACTGCGAGCCAGAATTCCTCAATTAACCTGACTACTTTAGTAAATTGTACGAAGTCTACAGGCTTAGTTATGTAACAGTTGGCGTGGAGCGAGTAGGACTTGGCAATATCCTCCGGAGCTGCTGAAGTGGTGAGAATCACTACAGGAATTAATTTTAAATTAGGGTCAGTTTTAATTTCTTCTAGCACTTCAACGCCACTTTTTTTGGGCAGATTCAAATCCAGCAAAATTAAATCAGGACGGGGTACGCCCAGGTAGGGTGCTGTTTTGTGTAAAAACTTGATTGCTTCAACTCCATCCTCCACAAAATGTAAGTTATTCAATATTTTACCCTGACCGAAGGCTTCTATTGCCAAATCGGCGTCGCTGGGCGAATCCTCAATCAGCAGAATCTCAACGGGTCTAACAGTGCTTCGATCGCTCATAACTGGCGTATCCTTTTGATTAGAGGAAAAAAAAATTGAACTTTGACCCTTCAGCTATTAATTATAGGAATAGTGAAGTAAAAAGTCGCTCCTTTTCCCTCCTGAGATTCCACCCATATCCGCCCGCCATGGCGTTCCACAATGCGCTTGCACATCGCCAAACCTATGCCAGTACCGGAATATTCGCGGCGTCCGTGCAGGCGTTGAAAAATGATAAAAATGCGATCGGCATACTCAGGATCGATGCCAATGCCACGATCGCGGACGCTGAACAGCCATTCGCCCTCTTGCCTTTGGGCTGCGATCTGAATGAAGGGGATGTCTTCGCGGCAAAATTTGATGCCGTTGGCGATCAAATTTTGGAATAATTGCACCAGTTGAGATTCATCTGCCATCACCGTTGGCATCGCGTCGCAGGTGATGACAGCTTTGGTTTCGGCGATCGCAATTTGCAAATTGCACAAACTTTGCTTGACAGCAGCATTGCAGTCGGCTGGCTCAAACTCCTGACCCCTCGTTCCCAGTCGCGAATACGCCAACAAATCATTAATCAATTGTTGCATTCTGGTCGCGCCGTCAACAATATAATTAATATACTTATCGGCGCGATCGTCCAAATTTTCTTGATAGCGCTGGGCGAGTAATTGAGTGTAACTGGTAACGGCTCGGAGCGGTTCTTGCAAATCGTGGGAAGCCACATAAGCAAATTGTTCTAGTTCCTCGTTAGAACGCTTCAAATCTTCTGTAAGTTGCAGCATTTGCTCCTCTGCTTCTTTGCGGCCTGTAATGTTGTAAACCAACGCACAACAAGACAGCATATTCCCCAGATTGTCGAATACTGGACTGGTAGAAATATAAGTCCAAACATCTTTACCCTCCTTAGTTTTTAGTTGTACTTCACGTTTTTCACCAATAGCTTGCTGGCGCCAATCCACAGGATAGAGATTTGATGTTCTTTCCGGTTCGTCCGTGAAATCCAAAAGCGGTCTACCTAACATTTCTACTTCACTATAGCCAAGCATTCGTGCCATTGCGTGATTGACATAAGTCGTGAGGGAATTGCTGTCAATTACCCAAATACCTTCTTCTGCTAATTCAACTATTTGTCTGTACTTGAATTCGCTTTCCTGCAAAGCTGTTTCAGTTAGTTTGCGATCGGTGATATCTTTCATGAAACAGTGGTGACCGTTAAATGTCCCTTGGGCGTCGCAAGCTTTTACCAGAGTTATTTGCTTGTAAAAAAACGTTCCATTTTTCCGGACTCCTCTAGCTTCCACGTCTACTTTGCCAGAAATTAGCATCTCCTCATAAGCTGAGATTAGCATCTCAATATCATCAGGATGTACGGTGAGTATCCATTCCATACCGACCATTTCTTCGGGTTCGTAACCGCAGGTATGAGCGTAAGCTCGGTTAGCATTGACGTAGCGTCCCTCAATGTCCAGTCGCGAAATGCCTTCCACGGCATTTTGCAGGGCAATGGTGAGGTCGCGGAAATCTTTTTCAGCTTGTTTGCGATCGCTAATATCCTGACCGATACCCAAAAAACCGTTAATATTTCCGTTGTTGTCAAATAAGGCAGTCACAGACAGCAGTACCGGAAACCGCGAACCATCTTTGCGAATGTAACTCCATTCATTTTCGTCAGCTATTCCCCGACGCGCCCAGGCAACAAAAACCTCAAACTCCGGCTCTATTTTTACTCCCAATTCTTGAGAAAGAATTTCTGCTCTTTTACCGACCTCCACAGGATCGTGAATGATTGCTAGCGTAAATTTTCCCACCACTTCTTCGGAGGAATAGCCTAAAAGTTTCTGGGCTGCCAGATTAAATGTTTTAATCGTACCGTCTGGTTCGGTAGAAATAATTGTGTAGTTAGGGCTATTAAGAATTGCATTTTGCAGTTGCGTCAATTCTAACAAAGTGAACGCAATTTTTTGTCTGTAGGCGATTTCTTTTTGCAATTTGTGGTTGTAAATTTCAATTTGAGCAGTGCGAGCGACTACTCGACGCTCCAGAGTTTCATTGAGCAGTCGATTTTCTTCTTCTACCTGCTTGCGTTCTGTAATATCAGTAATAGTAGCAACATAACTTTTAACCTTCCCATTTTCTCCGACTTGACCGACAGCTTGACCGAATACCCAACTGATTTTAGTGCGATCGATGCCTTGAAAGCGGTACTCAGATTTAAACGGCAATTTCTCGGCAGCGGCGCTGTACCATTGGTCAAAAACCCGCTGGCGGTCGTCTGGATGAATGCCTTGGAACCACCCTTTACCCAAAGCTTCATCGCAGCCCATTCCCGAAATTTGACACCAGCGCTCGTTGACATACAAGCAATCTCCTATAGCGTCTGCATAAAATATTCCCACCGGCGAAGCTTCAGTTAAGGTTTGATAGCGAGCTTCTGTTTCTCGGCGTTCGATGATTTCTTGTTGCAGTATGCGATCGATCATCCCTAATTGAGTTGGACTCAGGAGAGTTAATGCTTGGGGAACTAAAGGAATTAATGCAAAAGCCGTGTAAGCAGAAATCGCGGCGGTAATCATTTTTAGACAGCCAGAAACCCAATAAACAGGATGCCAAAGCGTCCAAACTTCCATTACATGAGTAGTACCGCAGGAGATAATAAAGGCGGCAAACAGCCAAAAAATGTTGCGAAATGGCAAGTCTTTTCGCTGACTGATAAAATAAATTAGGGATAGGGGTATTGAATAGTATGCCAGGGCAATTATCGAGTCTGACACTATATGCAGCGCGACAAGCTCTCGCTGCCAAAGGTAACAGTGGCCGTGAGGAATGTAATTCCCGGTGAATAAGAGGTTATTTAAAATAGTCCACATGATAAAGAAATGGGTAATGGGGAATCGGGAATTGGGAATTGGGAATTGGTAATTGGTAATTGGGAATGGGTAATGGGGAATGGAAAATTTAACCCAATAACTTATAAGTTATCTCAAAATTCAAAAATCTACAGAAGACCGGGCGAAGGTCATTCGCGGCTACACAAACAAAACCCGCCTCCGCGGGTTGAAGTTTTATCTTTTTCCGTCTTCCTTCTTCCTTCTTCCGTCTTCCTTCTTCCGTCTTCCTTCTTCCTTCACCCATAAAAAAAGGGGCGAGCCCCAAGCCCGCCCCATCCAAAATTATGCTGCTGCTATTGATTAACCCAACAGCGCTTTAGCCTTAGCTACGACATTATCAACGGTGTAGCCAAACTTTTCTAGAGCAACGGGGCCTGGTGCAGAAGCGCCGAAGGTGTCGATGCTGATGCTGTCGCCTTCGGAACCCAAATAACGTCCCCAACCGAAGCTAGAAGCTGCTTCAACTGCTAACCGTTTGGTAACAGCTTTTGGTAGTACAGATTCGCGGTAAGTGGCATCTTGCAAGTCGAACAATTCCCAGCAAGGCATCGAAACGACGCGGACTTTATTGCCTGCGGCGCGCAATTTTTCAGCGGCATCAACGCAGAGGTATGTTTCGCCACCGGTGCCGATTAAAATGATGTCGGGAGTGCCGCCGTCGTCGGACAAAATGTAAGCGCCTTTGGCTGTTCCTTCGATCGAGCTTCCGGCCAAATTGGGCAAGTTTTGACGAGACAAAGCCATCAAAGTGGGGCGTTTGGGGCTTTCAACTGCCACCTTGTAAGCACCGGATGTTTCGTTTCCATCCGCAGGGCGCATTACCAATAAATTGGGGATGGCGCGCAGGGAAGCGATGGTTTCGACTGGTTGGTGGGTGGGGCCGTCTTCGCCCAAGGCTACGGAGTCGTGAGTCATGACATAGATGACTCCGGCTTCGGAGAGTGCGGAGAGGCGAATTGCGCCGCGCATATAGTCGGCAAATACCAAGAATGTAGCGCAGTAAGGTATTAAGCCACCGTGGAGGAGCATACCATTGGCGATCGCGCCCATAGCGTGTTCCCGCACACCAAACCGCAGGTTGCGTCCTTCGTATTGACCTTTTTGGAAATCTTTTTCACCCTTGAGCAAAGTCATGTTAGAAGATGCCAAGTCAGCGGAACCGCCGATCAATTCAGGTAGGACAGCAGCCAAAGCATTCAAACATTTTCCAGAATGATTCCGGCTGGAATCTGCCTTATCTTCCGGCTTGTAAGTCGGGAGAACTTTATCCCAACCTTCGGGAAGTGTGCCAGCAACGGTGCGCTCATATTCCGCTGCTTCTGCGGGATATTTTGCTTTATAATCAGCAAAAGCTTGATTCCATTCTTGCTCAGATTGAGCGCCGCGTTCAACTGCTTTGCGGAAGTGTGACAAAGCATCGCTAGGAATTTCAAACGGTGCGTATTCCCACTTCAAGAAATCGCGAGTTGCTTTCACTTCATCGGTACCCAAAGCAGCACCGTGAGAACTGTAAGAATTGCGCTTGTTGGGAGAACCGTAACCAATGATGGTGCGGACTTTAATCATGGACGGTTTGTCCGTGACTTTTTTCGCTTCTTCAATAGCTTTGTGAACTGCTTCTAGGTTAGTATCGTTGTCTAGAGCAGTATTGTCTACTGTAATAACGTGCCAGTTGTAAGCTTCAAAACGCTTGCCGACATCTTCAGTAAAGGCCAAGCTAGTGTCGCCTTCAATGGAAATGTGATTGTCATCGTACAGGGCAATTAATTTGCCGAGTCCGAGGTGTCCAGCCAAGGAACAAGCTTCGCCAGAAATGCCTTCCATGTGGCAGCCGTCACCCATGATGACATAGGTGTAGTGGTCAACAATGGTGTTACCGGGCTTGTTAAACTTGGCAGCGAGGTGAGCTTCTGCCATTGCCAAACCGACGGCGTTAGCAATGCCTTGTCCCAGAGGGCCTGTAGTAACTTCTACGCCTTCGGTGACAAAGTTTTCTGGGTGTCCGGGGGTTTTGGATTCCCACTGACGGAATTGCTTGATGTCGTCGAGGCTGACGCTATCGTAGCCGGTCAAGTGCATGAGGGCGTACTGTAGCATACAGCCGTGTCCGGCCGAGAGGACGAAGCGATCGCGATTGAACCACTTGGGGTTTTTGGGGTTGAACCGCATAAACCGATCCCACAGCACGAAGGCCATAGGAGCAGCGCCCATCGGCAGTCCCGGGTGTCCTGATTTTGCTTTTTCTACCGCATCGATGGCGAGAAAGCGGATAGAGTTGATGCAGAGTTCTTCGAGTGATTGAGTTGCAACAGCCATAATTCTGGTTTTTATATGTTAAGAGAGAGTGTGTGTGGTCGATTCTGGCAGAGGTGCGATGAGTCGAGTTCGATCGCCCGCGTCTCTGCTGTTCAGTTTCTGTGGAACTGCCGTGAGGCTGCACTACATATCATCTCACCACTTGCGATCGACAGACAACTTAATTTTTTAAGGTTTCGCCCGCTTTGGCAGTTGACAGTTGGCAGTTGGTAGTTGGCAGTTGGCAGTTGGCAGTTGGCAGTTGGCAGTTGACAGTTGGCAGTTGAGAGTGGGAATCAAACCGTTTATCTGTAAGGAGTTTAGTTTTTTTTTGTGAGATTATTTACGTCTGCGCCGGATGTGGCGGTTGCGATCGCAGATGTTAGTCAACAGTTAAGGCACGCCTGACGATCGCAAGTGTATCTTAGTTGTTTGAAAAATTCATCCCTGTTGCGCGGTTATGATAAAGTCTAGTGTTTCTCACATTTTGCAGCTTGGTCAGGAACAGGCAAGATGCTTGTCCCACAAAGAGTGAATTTTCTGGTGGGGTGAGCAGGCGAGCCCGCCCGGAGCGCCAGCACGAGAATAGTGCAAGATGTAAGATATTGGTAATTTTAACCAGGCAATAAGTAATGACTCTGAGTGAAGCCGAAGTCCGCAGTCAAAAAGTAGAAGAACTGCGATCGCAAGGCATAGAACCGTATCCTAGCCAATCCTACGCGCGATCGCACACAGCCCAACAAGTTCGCGAAATATTTAGTCAGCCGGGAAAAGAACTCGCCAATGGAGAAAGCGATCCCGAAGAAATTTCCCTGCGATTAGCAGGCCGGATTATTTCCAAGCGAGACAGCGGCAAAATTGGTTTCATCGATTTAAAAGACGCCACAGACAAAATTCAACTCAAAATCGAGAAAGCAATCGTCACCGGTGAAGTCGGTTTGAGCTTTGAACAAATTAAAAAATTGCTTGATATCGGCGATTTTGTCGGCGTCCAAGGTATTGGCTGCCGCACGCCTCGGGGAGAACTTTCTATTTTAGTGCGGGAATTCACCCTTTTATCAAAAGCTACAATCCAATTTCCCGATGCTTATTACGGCATTAACGATCCCGAAGTTTGCCGCCGCCACCGCGAAATGGATTTGGCTAGCAACCAAGATGCGCTCAACCGTTTCATGCTCCGCAGCCGCATCGTTCAAAGCATCCGTTCCTATCTCTGGAAAGCAGATTTTTACGAAATAGAAACACCGACACTCCAAGCTATTTACGGTGGTGCTGCTGCTAAGCCGTTCATGACGCACCACAATGCTTTGGAAGTAGACTTATATTTGCGAGTGGCACCGGAACTGTTCTTAAAAAGAGCTATTTGCGGCGGTTTTGAGCGAGTATTTGAACTAGGAAAAGCCTTTAGAAATGAGGGTATTGACAGCACTCACAATCCCGAGTTTACCTCCTTAGAAGTTTACCAAGCTTATGCAGATGTGTTCGACATTTTAACAGTTGTCGAAGATGTGATGTGTTTTGCGGCGGCGGCTGTCTTTGGAGATGTCGTGGAAATTGAAAATCAGGGAGAAACCATCAGTTTAGAGCGCAAGTTCGACTACAGCGACAAATATCCCGGTTTTAGCGGCAAACACTGGCAAGTTAAAACGATGGTGGAAGCTGTCAGAGACGAGTTTGGGCTGGATTTTGACAGTTTGGACTTGGAAAGTGCGATCGGCTCTGCAAGCAAGCTAGAACTGCATCTGTCAAAGTTAGAACAACAAAGTTTAGGCTACGTCTTGTACGCAGTTTTTGACAAATTAGTTGTTCCCAAACTAATTCAACCGACATTCATCATCGACTATCCCGTCGAAGTCAGTCCCTTAGCCAAAGGACACCGCAGCAAACCGGGATTTGTCGAACGTTTCGAGCTATTTATTAATGGCACAGAATACTCAAATGGATTCTCAGAATTGAACGATCCGAAAGAGCAAAGAAAGCGCTTTGAAGAACAGCTAGCGCAGAAAAATGCAGGCGACGACGAAGCGCATCCCATGGATGAAGACTTCATCCAAGCGCTATCTTTGGGAATGCCGAATTGTGCGGGAATGGGCATCGGCGTAGATAGATTGGTGATGCTTTTAACTAATACTCAAAGCATCCGAGATGCCGTAATGTTCCCGACAATGCGGCCAGTGAAAGATTAGTCAAATTTTGTAGGTGGTGTCTTGATTTATCAAGATTATAGCCCTTCTCAGATAGGTGAGGTACGTTGTTGGGCTTTAGCCCTCTTAGTGTATTATATAAGCTGTCAGTCATACCTCATCTTTTAGAGAAAAGCTCTAGTTAGACTCGAAAGGCTTTTGGATTTTCAAATCCCAAAATCCAAATTGACTTTTCCCCCTCAAAGCCGTGTCCGATCAATTAACCGCAGTAAGATTCGTTTGTAGTGCGGACTTCAGTCCGCAGCCAAAAAGCGGAATTAATTAAAGTACGTTGTTGGGCTTTAGCCCTCTTTAGACATATATAAAAAGGGCTAAAGCCCAACAACGTACCTATTGATGCAAAAAATCGTTTAAAATGGAATTGCGCCCTAATCTTGCAAAAAAATAACTTCTCATTGTTAACTCAGAAAATATGACACTTATTCAAGAAAAAACTCTAGCCTCAAAAGTTCGCGCCGACTTCCCCATTTTGACGCAAAAAGTCAACGGTAAACCGCTAATTTATTTAGACAACGCAGCGACTTCCCAAAAACCCCTAGCTGTACTCAACGCTTGGCGCGATTACTACGAACAATACAATGCCAACGTCCACCGCGGCGCCCACACTCTCAGCGCCAAAGCAACTGATGCTTACGAAGGTGCGAGAGACAAAGTTGCAGCATTTATCAATGCAGCATCGCGACAAGAAATTGTTTACACTCGCAACGCCACGGAAGCAATTAATTTAGTTGCTTATTCTTGGGGTTTAAGCAATCTGCAAGCGGGAGATGAAATTATCCTGTCGGTGATGGAACACCACAGCAATCTCGTTCCCTGGCAAATGATTGCTCAAAAAACTGGTGCGGTGTTAAAGTTTGTAGAGTTGACTGCAACTTACGAGTTTGATTTGGAACAGTTTAAAACGCTGGTTTCCCACAAAACTAAGTTGGTATCTGTGGTTCACGTTTCCAATACTTTAGGCTGCATCAATCCAGTCAAAGAAATATGCAAAATTGCCCACAGTTTCGGCGCCAAAGTTTTAATTGATGCTTGCCAAAGCGTGCCGCACATGGTAGTAGACGTGCAAGCAATGGATTGCGATTGGCTGGTTGCTTCCGGCCACAAAATGTGCGCTCCGACTGGTATCGGTTTTCTGTACGGTAAACTAAACTTGCTGAGAGAAATGCCTCCGTTTTTCGGCGGCGGCGAGATGATTGCTGATGTGTTTCTCGAATATTCCACCTATGCTGATTTGCCGCACAAGTTTGAGGCGGGGACTCCGGCAATCGGTGAGGCGATCGCCCTTGGTGCTGCGATCGACTATCTTAGTAACATAGGCATGGATCGGATTCACGCTTGCGAAGCCGACTTGACGGCTTATCTCTTCCAACAGTTGCGGCAAATTCCCGAGATCAAAATCTACGGGCCACAACCAGACAGCAACGGCGAAGGTAGGGCAGCGCTAGCATCATTTAGCGCCGGAGAACTTCACCCTCAAGACTTGTCCACCATGTTGGATGCGGAGGGGGTCGCGATTCGTTCCGGGCATCACTGCACGCAAGCTTTGCACCGCTATTTGAACATTTCATCTACTGCACGGGCGAGTGTGTATTTTTACAATACCCATGAGGAGATTGATGTGTTTGTCAAAGCCTTGAAAGAGACGATCGACTTTTTTGGTGAGATGATGGGGTAAGCTTTGTGGGGTGGGTATTTGCCCACCTCAGTTACCAAAGTTTTTTTGTAAGGATTCAGTTTAGCAGAATGCCTTTTACAATTGCACATCCGATCGCAGCCGCGCCCATCTGGTTGCTATCTAAACGAAAATTGGATTTGTTAGCGATCGCAATTGGGACAATGATACCCGATTTGCAATATTTTATCGCCCTAAAACCAGTCAGAAGCATTGGACACAGTTTACCAGGAGTGTTCGTTGAAGGTATACCCTGTTCCCTGGTTATGTTGCTAGTGTTTCATTTGTTTTTCAAGCATCCGCTGCTGGCACTTGCTCCCTCACAGGTAGCCGATAGACTACCACCAATCAGACGATACTCGTTCTTTCCATTATCTAGATTTTTAATCATTATAGCATCGATCGCGATCGGTGGCATCAGTCATATTGTTTGGGATGATTTTACTCATTCCACAGGATGGTTTGTCGTCAACTTTCCTCTGCTGCAATCTAAGATTGTGTCTCTACCACTTTACAAATTACTTCAATATGGAAGTGGCATATTCGGGCTCTGCGGTTTGTCGATTTGGTTTTTAGTATGGTTACTCAACACTCAACCTCGCCAAAAGCAAGAAACGCTACCTATTTCCTGGAAATTATTAGCAACTGGCTGCATTTTGCTCACATCTGGTATCTTCGCAGCAATTGCCGTAAAATTACACCTAGCCGAGGATGGAAGTTTTTCGGGGATAGTTGTTAGAGCTGTTATTGGTTCTATTTCCGGGCTATTTATCGGTTGTTTTTTATACTCAGCTACATTCTGGAAGCTCAAAGGTTTTCAGCAATTAAACTAAGAATTGGGTAAAAAAGATAATTCTCAATTCCCTTCCAGTATCCGCGTTCATTCGCGTGCATCCGCGGCTCAAAAAAGAACGCTTTTTGGGAACTAACTTTGCCCGTGCTACAATAAAACCAGAGTTTTCTCAGCTCAAGGAGATTTTGAGATGATTGCTACCACTTCAAGTTTAGCCGAACAGAGAAGACTTCTAGAAAATATTAGCTGGCGAACCTTTGAAACCTTGCTCAAAGAAATAGGCGATAAGCGAGGTTATCGCATAGCTTACGATGAGGGTATGCTAGAAATCATGACTCCTTCATACCTTCATGAAAGTTATAAACTTCAATTTCATCGTTTCATTTTCATTTTGGCAGAAGAACTCGACATTGAAATTAAAAGTGTGGGCTCAACTACTCTCAAACTTAAAAATACCAAAAAAGGCATAGAACCAGATAGCTGCTATTATATCCAAAATGAAGCAGCAGTCAGAGACACGCAAGAACTGGATTTAGAAACTGCCCCACCGCCTGATTTAGCCATTGAAATAGATATTACCAGCAGTTCAATTAATAAGTTTGCCATTTACTCAGCACTTGGAGTCCCGGAACTCTGGCTATATAACGGGCGAGTTTTGAAATTTTATCAGCTAGTAGAAACAGAATATATTGAGCGCGACTTTAGTATTGCTTTTCCCTTTGTATCAGCAGCAGAAATGGCTGGGTTTTTCACTCGCACTCAAACGATGGGGGAAATTGCTTTGCTGAAATCTTTTAGGACTTGGGTTAAAGGGAAAATATAGCATCAGAAATTACGGACAAAATGGCTTTTATTGTGGCGAGTTGGCAAGATCGTGTCCGCAGTCAGTAGCACGATAAAATAGGTTTGTAGTAAGGACTTTAGTCCTCTTTAAACTATGAGGACTAAAGTCCTCACTACGAACTTTATAACGGCGGACACGATCTAAATTTAGATAATTAAAACTCACTAATTTCAGGATGGATAAACTGATAGCCAGCCGCCTTAATTTTTTGATTCGATACCCTCGCATTATAAGGCCGCACGCTGCTCACAGATGTATCCCAAGTAGCTTTCGGTAGATTGTGAGTTTCAAAAATGCGATCGACTAATTCGCGACTGGATAGCGACACATCCCCGACTAAATTGTAAATCCCCTGCAATCGATTGTCCAATGCAAAGGTCAATCCCCCAACAATATCATCTCGATGCACCCAATTTGTCGCATCTTCCCCGGCGCCCGGACGAGTTGTCCCAGCCCAACGTCCAAAGATTTTAACTAATTCTCGCCCGGGCCCGTAAATGCCACCCAAACGGAGAATGCAAACTTGCAGGTTTGGATTCGATGCTGCTAATAAAACTCGTTCGGTTTCGGCGAGAATTTCACCGTTGGGATTGGCGGGCGCGACGGGTGATTCTTCGTTTACCAGTTTACCTTGACAGTCGCCGTACACTGAATAAGTACCCGTATAAATCACCTGCTTGACTGTCGGTGTTTGCTGTAAAACTGATACCAAAGTTGTCACAGTTTCTAAGTAACTTTCTCGATAAGCATCAGCATTTCGAGCACCGACGCACAGCATAACAGCATCTTGGTCTTGCAGTAAACTCGCGATCGCACCTGCATCATTTCCCTTAAGCACAACTACCCGCTGGGCGACACCCTCCAATTCACTAACTCGGCTCGCTGTCGTAGTTGTCGCCGTCACGGTACAATCAGATTTACCGCGTAAATGTCGGGCTGTCGCAGTACCCACATAACCGCAGCCGACGATCGCAACTTTCATCAAAAATTCTCCATTTTGTCCTAGCTTTTAAGATTATTGCCGGTTTTTGCGAAGATTCGAGGTCAGGTTTGTGGTACGATCGAGATCGTCGCGAGCGATCCCAGTTGCATCATGTCCGAACAAGATATTTTTGCTACATCTTCAGAAACCGAACTTTTAGCTTTTTACGGTTCTTTATTTGCGATCGCAGCCGCCGACGGTTCTGTTGATATTGACGAACTAAATTTGTTCTTTAAAACCATAAATTTAGACAAGTTTTCGGATTCAGCCAAGGCTCAAATCCAATCCTACACAGCGACTCCACCATCTCTGGGCGACTGTTTGCAAACTCTCAGTCAGTCAAAAGAACCGCTGCGCTTGGGAGTCATGTATTTTTTGATCGGCATTGCTTTGGCAAATAATACCCTGCATCCCACAGAAAGCGAGGCGATTCAATCCGCGAAAAAAATGCTCGCAGTTTCCGATTTGCAAATTCAAGCCATGCAAGAATTCATCGCAGACATGAAACAAATACAGGAGGCTGCGCCCAAAAAAAATCAAGCATCAGCATCATTTAATACTGCCGTTTCCCAGCTCAAAAATAAGGGCATTCCTCTCGATTTAATCGACCCCAAAAGAACCACCATAAACCTCAGCAATCCGCAACCAGATTATTCCGATGAAAGTTTTTGGGCAAAACTTAAAAAATTTGCTTTAAGCGCTGGCCGAGAAGTAGTTGAAAAAGCTTTGACGCTTTATTACACTGCTCAAAATCCCAACGTACCGGCTTGGGCTAAAACCGTTGTTGTGGGAGCTTTGACCTATTTTATATCTCCGGTTGATGCGATTCCAGATATATTAGTCGGTGTCGGATTTACAGATGATTTGGGGGTGTTGCTGGCGGCGATAGCGACTGTTTCAGTATACATTAATGCTGAAACTAAAGCACAAGCACAGCAGAAAATGAGTGATTGGTTTGGTAAATAATCTTATCAGGTTTGTAGTAAGGACTTTAGTCCTGCTAAACTTAAAAATTAAGAAGGACTGAAGTCCTCACTACGAACTTTTAAGAAGGACTGAAGTCCTGACTACGAACTTTTAAGAAGGACTGAAGTCCTGACTACGAACTTAGTGATTGTGGATTCTCAGTCTTTCAGCGGCTTACCTTCTCGATTGATAATACGGCTTTCACCATCTTTAGCCGTGACATTTTCATAAACCCCTTCATCTCGCTTCACATACTTGCTGAAGCCCTGATTTTTGTAATCAGTGTCGGATGTCGGCTTCATCAACCTCGGAGCGCTCAGCATTCGGCGTACCGGAGTATCTCCAGGAGTATCCCCAAGTTCGCACTTAGCCAACTCGCATAGTTGGGCCCAAGTCGAAACTTCCAGGTTCATGCTGTGCGAAACTTCTAACTGCTGGTTGTTTGTGGGACAAAAATAATCGTATACAGGCATACTAAGAATCTCGCTTGCAACTACTAAAATTACTAATTGCACGGTAACAGTGAGTATTATAACTCAAAATTACTAACAATTCAAGCCAAAAAAGCAAAGTTTACTATTTTTAATGGTTGTTGAAACAGCAAATCAGCTATATTATTAACCCTGTGCAGTTGCTCCCGAATGCGATCGAGACCAAGCCCAATACTACGCTACCCTGAAATCCTCTGACTCGATCGACGGCTAGCAAATGCCCCCAAGACTTCTCTGAATGCCGTCAAAGGATTTATCGTCATTTCAGACTGCGCCCAAACTACTGATTTTAAGTTTCAAGTGTATTCATCTATTCACCAGTGAGGATTTACCGATGAGCGATTTCAAAGTTACGCCAGAAGTGGAGCTGAATACAGCTCAAATGTTGGAGCGATACCAACTACAAGATGAGACTATTCTGCGGCGTTGGGCAAAACTGCACGGCATCAACAGCACTCGCGGTTTCTTCTATCCTAGTGAAGTAGATTTGATGGATCACGCTCACCATCACCTCTACAATTTGGGAATGAGTGTTGCTGAGTATCAAAGTCTTTTAGACAGGCGCCGCAGCCATTCTCAGACATCAGGGGATCAAAATAAAACAGTAGCAAGTCAAGTTGCTGATGAAGCATACGATGCCATAGAAATGCTGACAGATCAGTATTCAGAAGCTATTGATTTAATGGGAGAACGTATAGCAGATCATTTCATCGATGAACTCGATTTATCTGTGATGCGACACCTTTCTCAAAAAGTTAAAGATCGTCGCACACTCAACGGCCAAACTAAAAAACCCAACCGTTTTCTCCAAGTGATTAAAGCTGTGTTGCAACCGAGCAGTGAAAATACGCTTCTGGTTCCCAGAAAAGATGATGACTCTAGTTTAGAATTAGAACACCATCACCGGCTCGGCTAGCCGATTGATTTGCAAGGCTAAGCGCTACTTGTCGCGGTAAGGTGCGCGCCGCGCACCCTACATAATTAGGTTATGTTTCCGGGATTGTGAAGGCAATAAACTTGCTGTTTTTAACCAAGAAGAATGGGTTTAGAGCCTCCTCCTTCGAGGGAGAAATAAAACAAAATTATTCACTGTTTCATTCCTAGGACTTATAGGTAGAGGTCGCTCTCCAACTGTCAACTGTCAACTGTCAACTGTCAACTGTTGAACAGCCTAATTTACCTTGCAATTATCAATTTAAGACTGGAGAGAGATGTGCTTTGCCTCGGAATTACCTAAAATATAGGTTTAATTGAAACAGTTAATCTAGCTAAAGGTAGAGAAATGATTAAATCATGGATGGTAATTGGAGCAGTCGTCTTGATAGTAGCTTTGGCGATTAACAGAATCTCGACCAGTGACATCCAATGGTTCAACCGATTAGTGCGTCCGAGATGGCTAAAAATTGAAGCAGCAATTCCCATAATTTGGACAGTAATTTTTATTTGTGGAGCTTGGTCAGCAGTGATTGTTTGGGAGCAAGCACCGGGAACTCAGGAGACTTGGTTGAGAATGGGTTTGTACCTGCTTTTAGAAATAGTAACTATGTCTTACACGTCGGTTATGTGCAAAGTTAGGAGCCTCAAAGTCGGTACGATAATCGGCGGAACTGGCGCAATTTTAAGCGTGCTGCTAGCTTTGAGCGTGTTGGCTGCTTCTGAATCAGCGACCTTGTTATTGCTGCCTTACATACTCTGGAGTCCGATCGGCACTTACACGACTTGGGCGATGATGCACCTCAATCCGGCGGATGTTTAATTGATAGAAGTCCGAGGGAAGTCGGAAGAAGGAAAAGGGAAAAGGGAAAAGGGAAAGATTTTTAGGGTGTGTCGCCATCAACAATTTTTATATTCAATCGACAATCTCACACTGAGGGTTGTCTTATAACTGTTGAAGCTCCCTGGTCAGGGGGAACGCATCTTATTGAACACTCTTCGCTAGTGGTGAGTATATTTTGAGATAAATTCACCATTCTTAGAAGCTATAGATACGCTTTGTAATGA
>NZ_JAEQCT010000184.1:0-5755 GCF_020738205.1 Microcoleus sp. PH2017_24_DOB_U_A | reverse complement strand
ATTAGCTATTTAATCTGATCCCTCTTGAGTTTTTAAGCAACAGCTTGCCTGAGATTCAAAGGTGGCTACTTTTAGCTGTACTCATTTTTTAGTCTAAACTACAGTGGTTGAAAGCCGGAACCCTTTGGCCTAGAAATTAAAATCAGACGATTCATTACTCCAATCCTCTTCCTTCTAGGTAGAGGTCGCTGTCAACTGTCAATTGTCAACTGTCAACTGTCAACTGAATTGGCAGCATTTCGATCTTGTAGCTTTTTCATTTCTGCTTGAACTCCCACAGCTAGCTGCAAAGCTTCGTTGAGCAATCGCCCCGGCTGGCTCGATCGATCGCTAATTTGCAGGGCATTCAAAGTTTTTAAATTATTGGCAAACAGTTCTGAGTTAGTATCGACAAATTTTTTGTTTTCCCTGAGAATCCTCTCGGTTTTCAAAGCTCGAACTAAATCCTCTCTGATGAGCTGCAAGGCTTTAATAACTTTTGCGCGATCGCCTATTTTGACGTTCGGATTGCCAGCATCTTCGAGTCGGTCATTAATTTCGATCGCTTTGATTATACCATTATAGCGATCGACATCATCAAAAAGATGGATTAAATCTTGGTTCCGGCTGCACCAAATTTTCCAGGCATCTTCCAAGATCAAACCGGCGATCGCACCCAAGTGCAGGGCCAACCACAACAAATAAGCCCTAGGAAATATCAATACCAGCAGCCAACAGCTAATTAGAACCAAAACAATTAAACTGACTGTTTTTAAAGCTTCGCGGGCAAATTTAGTAGCAGTCGCAGGCCGGTATACGCGATCGGGCCCCGCGCCGCTGAGGTGCTTGAGCTCACCGACAGTAATTTCTAATCCCTGAATGTCAGGTCGCATAAATCTTCACAAATATTTGTTAAATATAAAGTTTTGTGGTAGAACAAAGGGCTCGTCTACAATAAACCTAACACCTTTTTAACCAAAACCAAACTATGTCCGCACGTCCTATCTACCTCGACAACCACGCCACAACCCCTGTAGACAAACGAGTAGTTGATGCGATGCTGCCGTATTTTACCGAACAATTCGGCAACGCAGCCAGCATCAACCACGTCTACGGCTGGGAAGCAGAAGCAGCGGTAAAACAGTCACGACAAATCATAGCAGAAGCGATCAATGCCTCTCCCGAAGAAATTGTTTTTACCAGCGGTGCAACGGAAGCAAATAATTTAGCGATTAAAGGCGTCGCTGAAGCCTATTTCAGTAAAGGAAAGCACATTATCACAGTACAAACTGAACATAATGCCATTCTTGATCCCTGTAAATATTTGGAAAAATTGGGGTTTAGCATTACGGTTTTACCTGTGAAAAGCGACGGACTAATTGATATTGGAGATTTGATTAAAGCGATTAAGGCCGAGACAATTTTAGTTTCTGTGATGACGGCTAATAACGAAATTGGTGTGATTCAGCCGATCGCCGAAATAGCAGCAATTTGTCGCGGAAATGACATTTTGTTTCACACGGATGCGGCGCAGGCGATCGGCAAAATCCCCCTCGACGTAGAGGAAATGAACATCGATCTGATGTCTTTGACGGCGCACAAAATCTACGGGCCAAAAGGCATCGGCGCCCTCTACGTGCGACGCAACAAGCCGAGAGTCCAACTAGCCCTACAAATGCACGGAGGAGGCCACGAACGGGGAATGCGATCGGGTACTCTCTACCCACCGCAAATAGTCGGATTTGCTAAAGCAGTAGAGTTAGCAATTTCGGAAATGGAGGTGGAAACAGCACGAGTTGTAAATTTGCGGCAGCATTTGTGGGAAAATTTGAGTGGATTGGGTGATGTTGTGATGAACGGTCACGCGACGAAGAGATTGCCGGGGAATCTTAATATTAGTGTAGGCGGTGTTGACGGTCAAGCACTGCTGTTGGGTTTGCAACCGGCGGCGGCGGTGTCTTCGGGTTCTGCTTGTACTTCGGCGAAAATATCTCCTTCTCATGTTTTAGCAGCGATCGGGCGATCGGACAAATTAGCCTACGCCTCAATTCGCTTTGGGATTGGTCGGTTCAATACTGCTGCTGAAATAGATGCAGTGTCTCAACACGCGATCGCAACTATTCAATCTCTCCGACAAGCTCAAAAAGTCATGAGTTAAATATAATACCTTGTCCGGGCGATCGACTACAATAAAATTGGTTTGTAGTGAGGACTTCAGTCCTTTGATTTTTGCGGACTAAAGTCCTCACTACAAACCTGTTGATTGCGGTTTGTAGTGAGGACTTCAGTCCTTTGATTTTTGCGTACTAAAGTCCTCACTACAAACCTGTTTACAGGACTAAATTTTATTCAATACAAATCAATGTCTTATTTAGAACCAAACACCTCACGGACTCTATAAATCGGTTTTCCCTGAGACTCGTGATAAGTCCGCATCATGACTTCCGCCAACAAACCAAAACAAAATAACTGCACGCCAGTCAACAACAACACCACAGCCAAAATCAGCAAAGGACGATTGCCAATAATTTGACCGAAACCCAATTTGAGGACTGTCAAATAAATCCCTAAAACCGTTCCCAATGCCATCGAACTCATTCCCAAAAGTCCAAAAACGTGCATCGGTCGAGTCAGGAACTTCTTCATAAAAGAAATAGTCAACAAATCCATCAATACTCGAAAAGTCCGCCAAATCCCGTACTTGCTTTGACCGAAACGGCGCGCGTGATGTCGCACCGGAATCTCTGCAATTCTCGCGCCTTCAATAAACGCCAAAGCCGGCAAAAATCTGTGCAACTCCCCGTAGAGATTTAAGTCTGCAACTAACTCAGATTTATAAGCTTTCAAAGAACAACCGTAGTCGTGCAAAGTTACGCCCGTAACGCGACCAATTAACCAGTTAGCAATTTTAGAAGGAATCAGGCGGCTGATAGTATTGTCTTGCCTATTTTTGCGCCAACCGCTAACTAAATCGTAGCCTTCATTTAACTTGTCCAGCAACATCGGAATATCAGCAGGGTCATTTTGCAAATCGCCGTCTAGGGTAACAATAGCACGGCCTGTCGCGCGATCGAAGCCAGCGGACATGGCAGCAGTTTGCCCGTAATTGCGGCGCAAAAGCACAGCACAAAGGTCATCGCGACTACCGGCTAGCTGCTTGAGAAGGTCAGCAGAATTGTCCGACGAACCGTCATCTACACAGATAATTTGATAGCTAAGTCCAGATGGTTGAATCGCAGAGGCGATCGCCTCAATCAGATGAGGCAAACTTTCCACCTCATTATACACTGGCACCACGACCGAAACGTCGATCGCCACCTCAGTTGCAGCCTGCTGTTCAGCCAATTTTTCCAAAAATAATGCAGCGTCCATTGTTTTGTTAGATAACATCAGTTGTCATTAGTCATTAGTCAGCAGTCAGCAGTCATTAGTCATTAGTCAGCAGTCAACTGTCATTAGTCAGCAGTCAACTGTCAACTGTCAACTGTCAACTGTCAACTACTAACTAGGTTGATAACTTGCCACAACTTTACCATATCCGCGCAATTGCTGGTAATAAGCCCGACTGACTGCATCCCCATCATCCGACAAAACATCGATACCAATACCATCGCGACCTTGAGTTTTTCCCGAACTGTGAATGTAGCGATTTTCTCCGATATACAATCCTACATGAGTGGCTTTTTCCGGCGTACCAAAAAATACTAAATCTCCCGGATCTACATCGCTAACACTAATAATAGATGTAGTAAAAGCTTCTTGCTGGTAAGCATCCCTCGGCAACCAGATTCCCGCAGCCACAAAAGCAGCTTGCATCAATCCCGAACAATCATAATTTGGCCCGACTGTACCGCCCCAAAGGTAATAATTGGATTGGTGCATCGCCTCGCGAGTAAAAGTAATTGCGATCGACAATTTATCCCTAATTTGGGCTTCAGAAAGCACCAGAGGATGATACACTGTTTCTGTGACTTCGAGCAACTCAATATCTCGAAGATCCAGCCATCCCGGATAATCGTCTTCGCACAGCCGCACCATCACAGCCGTTGTATCCCCCTGCACAAGGGAATCTATGCCATCTCTCCCCCCCTTGTAGCGGTGCCCCCGTGCCCGCCCTGGCTGGGGGGGGTCAAAAAAAAGCAAATGTCGCCCCTGCGCCGCTTGAGTCGCCAATCGATCGCACTTTGGGGAATCGTAAATATTTATGTGCGATCGCGCCCGATACTCCACACCATCAGATAATTGATAATTGACCATTGCTAATTGCTAATTATTTGCTATTAATTGTTCGCACTTAACGATTTATTGCCATTAGCCAACCGCCAACCGCCGTTAATCGTCAGCAGTCAACCATTAACCATGACATTTTTCCACAAAGACGAACAATTAGAAACCCTCGGCAGTAGCATTATAGATGCAGTCCAGGCAGAATTTACTGGATTGAAGGGCGATCGTACAGCAGTAACCTGGATAGTCTACGATCCGCCAGTGCGAGTCAACACAGGTGGCGCCCTAAGTCCACAAGAATTTTGGAAATATCAACCGCGAGGTTTTAGCGCCAGGGCTTCCGAACGAATTTATCCCGCCAGCATCGTCAAACTATTCTACCTTGTTGCCATCTGGGAATGGACACAAAAAGGCATGATTCAAACATCGCCAGAATTAGAACGCGCCGTCCGAGATATGATTGTTGACTCCAGCAACGACGCCACCAGCTTAGTAGTAGACGCCCTCACCGGCACCACCAGCGGCCCCGAATTATCACCAGGCCCCTTTGAAACTTGGAAACAGCAGCGAAATCTCATCAACCGTTACTTTCAATCATTAGATTGGCCGGAATTACAAAACATTAACGCCAATCAAAAAACCTGGTGCGACGGCCCCTACGGTCGCGAGCGAGCATTTCTGGGAGAATTAATGGAAAATAGGAATATGCTGACTACAAATGCAGCGGCGCGTTTGCTGCATACTATCATCGGTGGCGTAGCTGTTTCTGCACAAGCGTCGCAAGATATGATGGGTTTGATGAAACGCAGTTTAGAACCAGCAGCATTAGAAGCAGATCCCGAAAATCAAGTTACAGGTTTTTTAGGTGGCGGATTGCCAGAAAATACAAAATTGTGGTCAAAAGCGGGGTTGACAAGTCAAGTTCGTCATGATGCTGCTTATATTGAAATACCTGGTTTGCGGCCGTATTTGTTAGTTGTCTTTACCGAGGGGAAAGAGAATAGCAAGAATGAAGAGATTTTGCCTTTTATCTCGCGGCAATTTGTCCAAGCAATGAAGGCACTTGATTAAATTTAGTAGCTGATGGTTGCTGCTAAATAGATTCAAATACAGTATGGATTCGGGCAGAGAAATGGTAATTTTGTTTTCGTTAGTTTAAGGTAATTTCCCCCTTGGGCTAAGGTACGTAGTTGCGCTTCAGCGCTCTTTCCTAATCTTATAAATAGCGCTGAGCATTACTTAATCAGGGTTAGGAAAATGGATAACTTGAAAATTCAGCTATAGCGGATCTAGCTCTCATATGAGGTATGTTGTTGGGCTTCAGCCCTCTTAGTCTAAGCGGTTATCGAGCTGTCAGTTATACCTCATCTTTTTGAAAAAGGCTATATATTCACTGACTGGTTTGTTTTATTTTTTTACCTTGAGTCCTTTATGCTTTAAATTAGCAATGCCGGAGCGCTCAAGCGCAACTACGTACCTTTTTTGTCTGTCCTTTATGCTTTAGATTAGCAATTCCGGAGCGCTCAATCGCAACTACGTACCTTTTTTG